>JAHRWG010000196.1 GCA_019090295.1 Cycloclasticus sp.
AAGGCGCATGAAGCGGAAGAACCTCAAAAAATGGCTCCGCTTCGCTACCCCATTTTTTAAGAACCCTCCGCTTATCCGCGGTTGTCGTTAGGTTTAAAACTGGTTTATCTGTATGAAATTAGTTCATAAGTATATAAACAACCAGCCAATAGTTTGGTTTCATAAGAAAAAAGAGAAATCTAATCAATTTTGCTTGTATTGCGGAACTCATGTCGGTTTTTCTTCTGAAGAAGCTTCCAATAAAGAGCACCTTATAGGTCGGCAGTTTGTTCCATCTGGAGCATTTCAGGAAGGGAAGGGATTTAATTTAATTTTTAGAGCATGTGAAGTCTGTAATAGTAGAAAAGCAGAAATTGAAAGGCATATATCAAGTGTCACTTTGTTGAATGGTATACCTAATCAGGAGAATTCGGAGTATGTTGATAGAGCTATAATCAAAGCATCTAAAGATTTTCATCCTCTAAAACAAGGTGTTTTAGTTAAAGATGCATCAGATAAGCAAAAATTCAACTTTAATTTTGGTTCAATGAAAATTAGCTTTGAATCAATATCCCCTCCGCAGTTAAGTCAAGAATACATCAAGGCATTATCTTTCTACCATATCCAAGGCTTTTTCTCGTTACTTACATCAAGTAACCCAGAGGTAGTCTCTGGCACTAAATTACTTCCTGAGAAAAACTTTTGGTTTCATGGTGCGTATACTCATGGTGATTGGGGTAATGCCGAACTTATGGAAATAGCAAAAAGAATTGAAATTTTAAGATGTAATGCAAATATCAGTACTGCTGATGGTAACTTTAAAGTTTTAATGTGCCATTCAATAAAAGATCCAAGTTATTGGTTTTGGGCATTAGAGTGGAACAAAAATTTGAGGGTTGTTGGAGGAATTTATAGCCCCAAAAAATGCCCACCAATATTTGATGATTTACCAATACAACAATGGAAGCCGTTGGGGGAAGGTAGTGATGGTGCAAAACATAGAATTAGAGAAGAAATACCTTTAGATAAAAATGATGATATTTTATTCTCATACAAGGTTTATCAAGAAAAATAAACCTAACAAAAACATCAAGTTCGCCAGCAAAAACACGCTGGCTGGGACGCGGAAAAAGCCCCGCGGCCCTTATGTAAAACGTTATGCAATACGAGGGATTGAAGATGAAATATAAGGCGTATGCACAAAGAATATTTTGTTTCGATTGGTCTGAGAATGTGTCCTTTTATCAAGAAATTGTAGGATTGCCTTTGAAGTTTGAGAATGAGGATATGGGTTGGGCGGAGTTCGATGTCGGAAGTATTTCGCTGGCTCTAGAACGTCTAGCGAAAGAAGATCCTGAAGCTCAATCATTGGTAGGTCGTTTTGTTGGTATATCATTGGAAGTGAGTGATATTGATGCTGTATACAAGGATTTAAGCGGCAAGGGAGTTACCTTTACGAGTGCGCCAGAAAAACAGCCTTGGGGTGGCATACTTGCACATTTCAATGATCCTTCTGGCAATACAATTACTTTGCTCGGCGATGCAAACGCTTAAACTTGTGACGTTAAGCCACAAATCCAGCCAATTGTCATAGCATGGAATCCGTGCTATCATGCTTAATATGATTGTTTCTTTTAAGGATAAAGCTTCGGATAATCTGTTCAATGGCGTTGGGTCGAGAGTCGCTAGAAAGGCTTGCCCGCAATCGCTCTGGAGGGTTGCGACGAGGAAGTTGGATCAACTTGATTCAGTACAGTCGCTTGATGAGTTGAAAGTACCTCCCGGAAATCGTCTCGAAGCTCTATCTGGAAAGAGAAAAGGCCAGCACAGTATCCGTATAAACGAACAATATAGAATTTGTTTTAAGTGGGGAAAATCTGGTCCAGAAAATGTGGAAGTAACAGATTATCACTAGAGGTTTATTATGGTTCGCATTCCAACTAATAGAGAGCCCACTCATCCAGGAGAAATGCTCGTAGAAGAGTTTCTTTCTCCAATGGAAATTACTCAGAAGGAGCTAGCCGATGCCATCCATGTTCCGTATCAAAGAATAAATGAGGTAGTTAATGGGAAGCGTGGAGTTACACCTAGCACAGCACTTCGATTGGCGAAATTTTTCGATGTGTCAGCAGATTTTTGGTTAAACCTGCAAGTTAGGTGGGACTTATACAAAACCCAGCAAACGGAAAAGGCTGAGTTAGCTTCGATTAAAGATTTCCACCATCTGCTAAAAAGGGCTTAACAAAGTGCTTCAAGCGACAGCTAAAGCTGTGCTTGAGCACGACGTTAAGTGTCATGATGAGCAACTGGAGAAGAAATAATGAACGAAATTAATATATCTGCTGTTTTCGCTGCAACCTTTGTTAGCTTTATCTTTGGGGCTCTTTGGTACTCTCCATTATTATTTCTTTCTCGGTGGTGCAAAGAGACAGGGGTTGATCCCAATAAAAATATCTCAAACCCGGCTAGAGTTTATGGTGTTACTTTTCTTTTTACGCTAATTTCTGCATTCGCACTTGCAATAATATTGGGTGAAGAACCCGAATTATTTACTGCACTCCTAACAGGGGGGCTTGTGGGTGCCGGATTAGTTGTAACTTCTATGGGCGTCAACTACCAGTTCGCAGGCCGCAGTCTTATGCATTGGCTTATCGATAGTTTTTTTCAAATTTTTCGCTTCATAATAATGGGGTTGGTTTTAGGGTTGTGGCACTAAACCCACCTAACAAAAACATCAATTTCGCTCGGAACCTAACCCGATAATGCACACACCTCTACTTAACTTATCAGAGGTGAACCATGTCAAGACGCAAGCACTACAACTCATACGACGAC
>JAHRWG010000338.1 GCA_019090295.1 Cycloclasticus sp.
CCGAGATCTACACCCTAGAGTTCGTCGGCAGCGTCAGATGTGTATAAGAGACAGTAACTATCCACAGCTGACGAACGAGTTAACTATTGCATCCTCAGCTGTAACAGTAACCGGCAACTATCATAGAATAGATTCGGAAGCAGATGCGTCTGCGGATACGTTGAGTACAATCAATGGTGGTTATGACGGTATGAGAATTATTCTACAATCAGAATCTAACGCGAGAGATATCACAATAGACACGGCGGGAAATATCGAGTTGGCGGGGAGTGTATCTTTCGTCCTAACTAGAGTGAGTGATACTATAGAATTGATATACAATGCAGAAGATGCCCAGTGGCATGAACTGAGTAGAAGTGATAACCAAACGTAACAATAACTAACAAACTCAAACCCTTTCTACGGAGAGGGTTTATGATTGTTATTTAAACTTAACAACTAAAAGTTCATAAACCCAAATAATGAATTAATACAAATAAAACATTTAAAAGATTTCTGTTCACAAAATAATTTACACCTTGGGCATATGGTAAGTGTAAGTAAAGGGCACAGAAGTCATCATAAACAATGGAGACAAGTAGCATGAGTTTACCAAATTACCCAGCAAGCCCAAGCATAGGTGATACATTCACTGTGGGGATAGTAACATTCCGGTGGGACGGGGATAAATGGAAAAGTTTAGCACCAGCTAATCACGAAGCTAGATTGGTAGATTTAGAAGAATATCACGCAGGTGACATAAGGAACTTTGCAATAGGTGATGGTTCAGATGAAACTACGCAAGTTAGTACATGGCTAGATTATTTAATAGCTAACAACGTTGAAGGTATAGCTAACGATAATACGTTTTTAATAAATACAATATCAAAAGTAGTAGCTAGCGGAGTCACACTACGAGGTAACGCGACATTCAAAGCAACGGGAAGCAGTAGATTAAACATGCTTTCTTTGACCGGAGCTACTGGTGCGGTGGTTATTGATGGCCCAACTTTTGATGGTAACAATACCGTCGCTAGACCTTTTGAAATAAAAAACAATACTAGCTTAACAAAAGGCACTGTTAATATTAAAGACGGTACTAGATTTATCAATGCTAAAAATGTATCTCCTGCAACAGAAAATGCTTCTGGTTGTAGGATTCAGGGTAGCTTTAGTGATGTAGTGTTCGACGGTATGATTGATGGTGTAGATAACTCATTAGTAACCGGTGCAGTAAGTGTAGGTCTATGGGTAGATTGGACAACTATATACTTTGTAGATAGAACTATCATAGGTCCAAACTCAAAGATTAAAAATGTTAAGAATGATAATACTATATTAGGGGATGCAGATGGGGTACAGTGTTTAGCACCTACCACAGAAGAATCTACATTGACGGTATCGTCAGGGGCTTACTTTGAAAACAACAAAGGGCGACAGATAAAATCGCAGGTTACAAATAATACAATATCAGACCCATTTATAAAAAGGACTGCTTATGATGGTTTGGTTGAGATTGATTTACAATACTCAGGCGGTACGGTACGTGGTGCAAAAATAATACATGATGGTGTTAGGGTTGATTCTGTTATTGGTGTAACCGTGAGAGATACGCCAGACAATCCAGAGTGCACCATTAAAGGGAACAGGTTGACCATAGTTTCAGCGGGGGCAACAGATACCCGTGAAATGGTGGCTATTAGTGCCGCATCAGACACAGCTAGATTGCAAGGTGTAAATGTTGACGACAATAAAGTTATCGGTGGCACTGTGGACTACATGGCTAGAGTTAGAATACCTGATATTGCAGATAATCTAGTTAATTTTAATGGCAACTGGGCTGAAACGATTAACACAGCGTTCATAGGAACATTTAGATATGACGCAGGAACCCCACATTTAAACGTTAATGCGGCTAACAACAGTTGCGCTAATATTCCACCTTCAGCGGTAGAGTTGTCAACAACCACTGTTGGTCCCATTACATGGTCTGGAAATCTCAATATACCCGATTATAGGGCGGCTTTATTTGCCTACGCTTCAACCACATTAACTAATTTAACTGGTGACGGAACAACAGCTAATATTCTTTTTGATACGGTTAGAGATGACTTTACTAATGGGTACAATGCTGGAAATGGGACTTGGACTGCACCTGTCGATGGTGATTATAGATTGACAATCCAACTAGCTTTACTGGGGATATTGGCCGCCAATGATGACTGTAGACTTGTAATGTCTCACCCATCAGGACAACTAAATGTATTGGTTGATTTAAACCCATTCCCAATAGTAACGTCTGGTGGTAGATTAGTTATTAAAGGTAGCGCGATAGTCAACGCCGCAAAGGGAGACCTAGTAAGGGCGCAATTAATTATTTCCGGTGGAACGCTAGTGGTCGATGTAGAAGCCATAGAACAATCTAGCTTTATTTCAATAGAGAAGATTTAACCCAGCAACATAAACAAACAGGAGACAGTAATGTCAGGACAATTAGCAAGGTTGAACTTACATTCAACAGTATACACAGAAGGTGTAGATTTTACATCTGTAAAAACATTCGCCCGTAATCAGAAAAGGGGTTACTTCTTCATAGTGATGACAAGTGGGACAGGTACAATTAGTTTCGGGGAAGGTACAGGAGAAGTGCCATTAGCACTGAACCAATTCTATGAACCATACGTTTGCCCAACTAGTGAGATTAGAGTAACAACTACAGGTACATTTGTAGTAGTTTCAAATATAAACTAACAGGAGACTAGTATGAGTTACGGAGCACAAGAATATATTCAGAACGTCATACTAGCTGACCAATTAAATAACACAATCCTAGCAAGCCAATTAGATGCTACTAGGATTAACGTTATTCATGTCACAGTACTAAACGCAGTGGTAACATTGCCAGCTACTATAACAGATTACAGAATAGAAGTAACCGACGCCGTTTCAGGTGGTGGAAATATAACAGTCAATCAGGCGGTATAATATGAGATTATGGGAAAGCGCAAAAGCAAAGTGGCGTGGGGAAAAAAGAATTAAAGGTGCGGAAAGAGGTAGACTTTTCATCAGAGAAGGTGAAGCCCCTACCGGCGCACCAAAAGAATTAAATAGAAACACGACTATGGAATTAGTCGGAATTAAAATAATACGTGCAGACGGTTCAGAAGAGGAAATTATGTAATGGCCGATTTAATAACGGACGTTGGTGACGAGCTGATGGCTGACCTACTAGATGGGACAGCAACAGCACCAACATTAAGAGCAGGTTGGGGTACGGGTGCAGGTACAACTGCTAAAGGTGATACAGTTTTATTTACAGAAGCATCAGAAGCAAGAGTATTAACAACTAACTCGCAACCAAGCTCAAAACAGAATCAATTAATTGCTACAATAACAGCAGATGGCACTAAAACAATTACCAACGCAGGTGTACTAGATGCAGCTAGTGCTGGAAACTTAATTGCTAAAAGTGACTTCGCAGGGATTGGATTAGCACTAAACGATAGCATACAGTTTACATTTCAAATTAATCACGCTTAGGAGTAATTTATGGCTGGCGCATTCATAAGTAGTGCTTCTACTGATATAGGTGCTAGTTACACTCCACCAGCGGCTACTGATAATATAGCAATCATGGTGGGTGGCTCTATAGGTGCAGGTACTACCACACATTCCAATCAAACACTAGGTGGTACGTCTATGACGGAACCAGCTAACCAAGACCAGTCAATAGATTTGGCAGGGAACGGGGACCCATCAGGATTCCTATCACACTTGGTTAGTCCAAGTAATTCACCACTTACAACAGCAGTAACCTACTCAAGCGGCAGAGCGCAAGATAACGGTAGAGCGTTAACCCTTTCAGGGATAGACCAAACAACACCAGTATACCCAACCAATGGGTCCCAAGGTGGGACGTACACTGGGTCAGGAACTACAGAACCAAGCTTAAGTTACGATGCACCAATAGGTAGTGTAGTAATTTATTGGAGGATACATGCCAGAGGTGGTGGAGCTATATCTTACACAGCCCCAAGTGGATTTTCATTAGCGGGTGTTACAGATATAATCACTAGCCCTGCTAGAAGACAAATAGGGATGTGGTATAAAGAGATATCTAGCGCAGAGGTAGCCGCCACTGTACAAGCAGCAGAGAGTGCAGATGGAGATGGTGTCCACGGTGTAGTAGTATTCCAAGAAGCAGCAGGTGGTACACAGACTGATAAAACAGTTTCGTACTCACTAACAAAGACACTAGCAACATTAAAAGAAGTATTGTTCGGGAAAGTACTGAGTAGTACAACAGCAAAAACTTTAACTACAGATAAGCAACTAGCCTTTAAGAGAACAAAATCTGTTTCAACTACAAAAACATTAGTCGCAAGTAGACAAGTAGATTTAAATAGAACAAAAAGTAGTAGCACGAGTAAAACAATGACGTTAGGTATACAGGTTAATTATGTTAGAATACATACTTACTCAACAATTAAGAATTTAGGTTTTAGCAAAGGTATACTACTAACCGTCTTAGCAACAATGACAACAACTAAGTCTTTAGTGACAGTAGCAGACTCGATACTAGGAAAAGTATTCGCGTACACAACTACTAAATTAGCG
>JAHRWG010000197.1 GCA_019090295.1 Cycloclasticus sp.
CGTATCTTTTAACACCGAAATAGAGAGAAGCTCAGCATAGAACTCACCATTTTTAGTACGGTTCCAAATTTCACCTTGCCAGTGACCTTGTTCATTAATTTGCTCCCACATGGCTTGATAGAACTCGGGGCTTTGTTTGCCGGAGCTTAAAAAACTGGGGTTTTGACCTAATGCTTCCTCACGGCTGTAGCCTGTAATCTCATAAAAAGCAGGGTTAACATCAATTATAAGGCTGTTAACATCAGTAATAGCAATGGCTTCGTGAGTATCACTAAACACCCTTGAAGACAGCTGGAGTTTATCCATTGCAGCTTTACGCTCGCTAATATCCATAACAATGGCTATGAAGGCGGGTTTTAATGTGTCGTTTGTTAATTGCAGATGAACTTCAACGGGGTAGAGCTGACCATTTTTACGTTGGTGAACGCTTTCAGAGTGAATGATTTTTTCGGTGCCCTCACGAAGAGGCTTAACAAGATCATTGAACTGCTTGAGTGATACTTCTGGCGTGATATCGACCGGTGTTAGCTTCAATAGCTCTTTTTCGGTATAGCCAATATTATTAGTAGCACCACGGTTAACATTGAGAAATTGGTATGTTTCAGCATCAAATATAAAAATTTCTGTTAACGAGTTATGAAAAATATGCCGGTAGCGTTCCTCTGCCTGTTTGCGTTCGGAAATATCAATATGGGTACCAATCATTCGTAAGGGCTTACCATCTTTTGTCCAAGCAACCACCTTGCCTCTAGCCAGTACCCATTTGTATGCACCATCCTTACGTAGGATACGCTGCTCACTTTCATAATGGGTCGTTTCGTGGTGAAAATGCTTGTCCAATTTCTGCCAAACCTTTTCTTCATCATCAGGGTGTATACGTGCTTTCCACGCTGTTAGACTGGGCGTGATATCGGTTTCGTCATAACCCCATATTGCTTTTAATTCTTTAGAATAATAGACCTCGTCTGTTTCTACATTCCAATCCCAAACACCATCTTTAGTGCCTTCTAAAACAAAATTCCAGCGCTCTTCAGCAGCCTTAAGCTTTTCTTCTGCCTTCTTTCTGTTGGTAATATCATGAGCAATACCTAAAACGCCTATAAGCTCTCCATCGGCAGAGATCATTGGGGATCTGGTCACTTCGACAGTCTCTGTAGGGCCACCAGTTGTATAAGTAACTTGCTCTTCAGTTGTTAGAGCTTGGTTAGTTCTTAATACTGTCAGGTCATGCTCACGAAAAGAGTCAGCAAGCTTTTTATCGAGAAAGTCATGGTCAGTTTTGCCAATAATATTAATTTTTTGAGCCTTGAAGAACCCCTCAACCTTAGCGTTACAGCTAATGTAGGTGCCATCTATACCCTTTAGCCAAATAAAATCTGGAAGGCTATTAATTAAAGTCCCTATCAATACTTCACTTTTTTTGATGGATTCATGTAAAGCATATTCTTCTGATACATCCCTAAATATCAGTACAACGCCATCAATACTTCCATCAGCGGCGAAAATAGGCGCGGCTGAATCAGAAATTTGGTATTCAGAACCATCTTTAGCGATTAGAACGGTGTGATTAGCTAAAGTGACAATAGTTTTCGTTTTGAGCACTTTTTCAACCGGGTTTTGTACCGGCGCTCTTGTACTGGCATGTATTATGTTGAATACATCGAGTATAGGTTGTTCAACGGCTTGTTCCGCTGACCAGCCAGTGAGCCCAACGGCTACTGGATTCATGTATGTAATAAGCCCGTGAGTATCGGTAACAATAACAGCGTCTGCTATAGAATTAAGAGTAATACGTAAACTCTCTTCTTTATCATGCAGTATCTGCAACGTTTTAGTTTGCATACGGTCATAAAAAAACAACAAGACGCCAACAGATAGGGCAAAGATCACAATAATTAAAATAAGTAACTTTTCTACAAATTCAAAATACTGGATGTCTTCTGCGATGATCTTTTGTAAGGCAGTTTCGACGGAGTCAGCAGACAAGGTGAAGCGGGAGAATGCCTTGTCAAATTGCTGATCAATATCAGAACCTATGCCTGATGTAGATTGCTCATTCCATCGTTGATGTGCTGTTTGACGAAAAAGACGCAGGCCGTTGATCGTTTGCTCAACCTGACGGCGTAATACTGGGTCGTTAAGAGGAATAAATATTCCCTTCTCATTAGTGCCGCCATTGAGCATGGCATGCGCGTACCATTCAGACTGGTCTAGGTGTTTCCATATTGAGTCGATAGCAATCGTGCGGTCACCACTGATAGCCTCTTCAAACCATAAGTGAGCGGTCGTAGCTTCAAGCTTTATTTCCATTGCAGCATTGACCAAAGGGGTATACCGGGTTGCAATGTCACGGCCGGTGTTAAGGGAGTAAAACGTTGCGGTTAGCATTATCAGTGATGTAACAGCCACCAGCAATAACAGCTTGGGTAAGTGCATAGTCATGTAGAGTAGGTTGATATCATGGTTTATGGTAGGTTGAAAAATGTCGAATAATAAGGAGCACTGTGTCACGACTCTATCTAACAACGAAGTCCAGACTCCAAGAGGTCGAGTTATTCACTTCTGTTATATAATAATAGCTCAATAATTATAATGTTATTGAGAATTGATAGTAGTTAAAAATCCGAAGCCCTTATCCAACCAATGAATTTTAGTCGAAAATAACAGCTATACTGATGAATATTATGAAGCAAACCCAAAAAAAGCGTGTTGTTACAAAAATTGCTCTAATTATTTTAGTGATTGAGTTTTTGGTGATGATACTGCTGTCATACTTTCCATACGAGTTGAGCCTGTTTGCCGAAGCCTCATTAGACGTCATATTATTAACGTCCTTTTCTACACCACTTATTTATTTTTTTGTTATTCAAGGTTTTATTGCAAGTCGAGATGAAGCCATTGCCGAAATGAGTGAGTTGGCCCATACCGATCATTTAACGAAATTAGCTAACCGCCGAATGTTGGTGTCTCATTTAGACAGTTTTCTAGCTCATTCTGCTCGACATCAAATTTGTGGAGCTTTAATACAGATAGATTTGGATGGTTTTAAAGCAGTTAATGATACTTATGGGCATGACATCGGTGATTTAGTGCTGATAGACGTGGGAAAGCGCATGAAACAGGCGACTCGTGCTGAGGACTTCATTAGTAGAATTGGTGGCGATGAATTTATAATACTCATTCCTCAAGTCGAGGGTGCTACGCCAATGACGGATAAAAAAATCATGCTCATTGCCGACAAAATACTGGTGCGCTTAAAAGAACCTATGCTCATTAAAGACAATTCCATTCATATCAGTGCCAGTATCGGTATTCGTATGTTAAGGGGCACACAAGCAAATATAGACAGCTTAATGAAAGATGTCGACTCAGCTATGTACCGTGCAAAACAGGCAGGAAAAGGGCAGGCTGTCATTTACTAAGTCAAGCTGTATTTTGGACTGTTTTTATAGCAGAACTTTCTTGATACAACTTGGTAGAGCCGCGAATAACTAATACCGTTAAATAGCCTCTAATTTACGGGAGCATTTCCAGAGTAATAATTCAAATTAATAAAGAAGGTGAGTCACTATGGCTGGACAGACGACACAAAAGAATTTAAATAGAATTGCTAGCGTCGCACTTTCACGAGGAGCGGCCCTTATATAATGACCTTAAATTAAAGCCTTAAAGGTGCTCTAAGACGCGTTGAATCATATCAGTAGCACCTTTGGCTAGATGCTGAATAAAAGACAGTTTGTTGATTGCAAGTGTCTTTAGTTGAATCTAAATGATACCAATAAAAAAGCCCTAGCGTCTTTCGATGCTAAGGCTTTGATATATGGCTCCTCCGACTGGACTCGAACCAGTGACCCAATGATTAACAGTCATTTGCTCTACCAACTGAGCTACAGAG
>JAHRWG010000198.1 GCA_019090295.1 Cycloclasticus sp.
GCGTGTGTCATCGATAACTTCATTGGTGTTTGCAAGGGCTGGATCAATATCGCCTAAAATGGTAACGGTGCGCTGATGATTAATACGAGTGATTTTAGAAAACTCACGTTTATCGGTAACGTCCGCAATGGCACTTAATGGAATATCAACACCCTTGTTGTTGAACAAGCTCAGTTGTTCAAAATCTTTTAGGGCATTTTCTCGATCTGTTTTTAACCGGACATTAATTTCATAGGCTTCACGCCCCTGATACACATCATCTACTTTTACACCCTGATAGGCGGCGCGTAATTGTTGTGCTAATTGTTGTGCGTTAAGCCCAGAGACCAATGAACCTGGGTGCAAGCTGACGGTAAATTGGGGTTTTCCAGGGCGAAGGTCGTCCATAACGTTCGATACGCCCGGGTAACCATTGAGCCAGGTTTGAAGTTCCCAGGAAGCCTTGGATAGCTGTTGCAGGTCATTGCCCTGTAGGCGGATGGAAATAGCCTGACCAGCCGGTCCTAATGTGGGCTCTTTGTATTGGATAGAGACGGCATCTGTAATTGGAGGAGTCGATTGTCGCCATAGACGGCGTAATTCATTTAACGAAGTGTTTCGTTTCTCAGAATCAAGTAAATCCAAGCTGATGGTGGCCAGATGGGCACCTTCTTCACCGGCATCGGCATTGTTGCTGTAGAACACTTGAATGTGCTTGATGAGCTCAGCGTCATCTTCTGGTGGGAGTTCACTTTTTGCCCGTTGTAGGCTAGCTAGTAATTCTTCAACCACCGCTTCGGTGCGATCAAAGGGAGTGCCTTGAGGCATAAGAATACGCGCCTCTAGCAGGTTACCTTCGAGATCGGGGAATGCCTTAAATTTGATTAAACCAGCTGGGAACAGGCTGATGGTAATAATGAACAAACCAACAGCTGCTCCTACTGTTAAGTAGCGATACTGAATCGCCGTATCTGCGAATTGACCAACGGCGTCGCGTAGCCGCTCAAACCGTTGTTCAAATGTGTGACGCCAGTTTTTTGTATAGGCTGTTTTAAGCTGGCCCTGATTTTTTTCCAGTGAACGTTTCAGATGGTGAGGCAGAATTAAAAAGGCTTCTACTAGGCTAATGCTGAGTACCGATAATAACACGACAGGTAATACCCCCATCACTTGCCCCATATCACCTTTTAGAAACAGTAGGCTGCCAAACAACATGGCGGAGGTGGCAAAGGAGGATAGAACACCACGACCCACTTTAGCGATGCCGTCTACGGTTGCCTGCAATGGAGATTGACCGTTACGGTATTCCTGCTCAATGCTTTCTGAGATGACGATAGCATCATCCATGAGTATACCGATGGCCATGAGCAGGGCGACCATAGATATCATGTTAATGCTAATACCTAGAATACTCATGACCATTAGCCCACCAATAAAAGAGATGGGTAATCCCAGCGCTAGCCAGAAGGTATAGCGCCAACTGAAAAAAACGAACAATGTCATTGTAGCCAGTAGCAAGCCTTGCCAGCCATTTCTGAGCAATAAGCTGAGACGGTCCTGCACGATAGAGGCGGAATCTTGAGTGATGACCAGTCGAGTGGAGTCAGGTAAAACAGCATTTTCGGCTGTTACAAAATCGTTTACCGCGTTGTATACGGTTAGGGTGTCATCACTGGTGTTTTTACTGACTTTAAGTAAGGCCGCTGGTTTGCCATTAAGTTCAACACGTACTTCCTCGTCGGTAAACTCATCGACGATGGTAGCGATGTCGCCTAAGCGTATACGCCCACCTTTGGCGTCATTCAGTATGACAAGGTCGGCAAGCTCTTCTACACTGCGACGTTCATTTTCGATACGAATTTGGTAAGACTGTGACTCTGCTTCTAAAATGCCAGCGGGTAAATCGACAGCCTGCTGTTGAATTAAATTAGCAATATCTGGAATACTTAATCGATAACGGTGTAGCGATTCAGCTTTGATGAGCACGCTGAATTCATGCGTAGAAAAACCGCTAACATCAACCATCGGCACCTGTGGTAAAGCTAATAAACGGTCGCGATAATACTCTGCTAATGCTTTAAGTTCAGGCTGTGAAAGGTTGGCATTAATCGCAACGCTAACGACGGGTTTGGTTCGCCCCAATTCTTTTATAATCGGGTCCTCTGCATCTTCAGGAAAGTCGGTGATAGCATCGACAGCGGAATTCACATCATTGATGAATTGCTGCAGGTTACCGGTTTCTTGCATATCCAGCACCATGGTGCCGATATTGTCCCGTGCTTCACAACGTCGCTCTTCAAGAAAACTAATGCCGTCAGTGTTGTCCTCTAGTCGGTTACAGATACCTTCCTCGACCTCACTGGTACTGGCTCCAGGGTAGGGTACAGTAACTTGTACTCTATAAGCGTCTATCTCTGGAAAGGTTTCTTTGTTTAAACTGGGGAGAGAGGTGATGCCCAGTAAGACAATAATAAACATCAAAATGTTGGCAGCGGTCGGGTGAGCTGCAAAATAACGAATCATTTATTTATGCCCCACATCTTTGCCAAGGGCACGTTGATGCATGTCCTCTTCAAAGTTAGGGTTTTGGATGACTTGCAAAGGCATGCCTTCGATAACGGGAATAAGGTCAGTGATAATGACTTTCTCACCTGGTTCGATCCCGCTACGAATAGCAACAAGGTCCCCTTGCATCAATTGAATATCGACTGTACGAATCTCTAACTGGTTATCAGCATTGGCGATATAGACGCGCCCCTGATGTACTGCCTTACGCGGTATAACCAGTGCGGAGTGTGCTGGTGCAAAAATATCAATAGAGGTATACATACCTTTGATAAGCGGGGGCCTTTTGCCGGGAATTCTTTTAGCATAAGAATCTTCTACCCCGACCACCATACCCATGGTCTGGCGAGTCGGGTCAATCGAATCGCTAATACGTAACACGCGGGCTTCCCACACAGCGCTGGGCATGCCGTTCACGAGTCGAACGTAAGCACTGAGCTTCAGGCGATCATTAATACCTTGACCGGTTCGAAGGGACAGCTTATCGATTTTGATAGTGCCCTCCAAGTGACTAACTAGTTTTCGCATGGAATCGATAGGTAATTGTGCGGTAATTTCTACCCCTTTAAGATCAATGGCTTCAAACAGTGGTGAGCCGACAGTTACAAACTCGTTTCGATCAATATTGACAGTTCCGATGCTAGCATCGAAAGGCAGGGATATTTCGGTGCGGCCAAGAATAGTTTCTCGGTTTTGTACTTCTTGTTCTGCACGAGCAATTTGCGCTTTGATAGATTGCCCGCGACTATCAAAACTGTTTATCTTGCCCTGTATTTCCTCGACCTGTTGCTGTAGTTGTATGACCTTTTGTTTTTCGGCATCGAGCGCAGACTTAGTGACGACCTTTTTCTCATAAACACGTTTAATCCGAGCGTATTCAGCTTCTCCTACCTTGAGATTATTTTTTGCCAGTTTTAGAGAACGCCGTGCTGATTTTTCTTCTTCGTCTAACTCTTTTAAGGCAGAGCGGCTACCAGATAAATCTGCTTCGGTCTGCCTCAAGGTGCTGGCATAGTCTTCGGCATCAATACGTACGACCACTGTACCAGCAAGAATCTTCTCACCAGCTTTTAGATGGGGGTGCACATAACTAATTTTCCCACTGACTTCAGCAGTACTATTTAATGTAATAGCCGGTTCAACATTGCCGTAGGCGGTAATACGAGCGCGAAATGGAATGCTTGTAGCAGTAATAACCTCTACTGATTTGCTTGGCATTTCAGTTGCCACGTGCTGTATGTCAGGTTTGAATTTTACCAAAATGATGGCGAAGGTTAGCGCCAGAGCAATAGCAATAAATAGTGAGGAATAATGCTTTGAATTTATTTTCATATTGAATAATAACCTTTGCTAATTTATTTGCTACGTTTGTCAAATCATCAGGTATTAGTCCATTGAATGCAAGGGGTATGCAGTTTATAGGTAGTCAAACTGCAATGCCCTAGGGGTTTTTCTTGATATTTTTGAGAAGGTGGTAAGCAGGGTGAAATGGCTACATTTAAGCCATATTTGCAACTAGCTGGAAAGGAGGAGTGAACATTAAAATGGTTGGTTTTAATGGATTGAATCATTGCTGATAGGGTTTACGTTGTTCCAGCAGCCACTAAACATTAAAGCGACTATTTTCTTAACCTCTAGTCGGTAGGTTTATTGTCTAAAACAAGTTTGGCACGTTCGGCTTTAGATATATATTTAGGCTTGTGGTTAGTGTTGAGTTTTGCCTTGGCTTTTTTAAGTTTTTTGTTAAAAATACCTTGGATCTTTTTTTGTCTATTCATCGTTAACTGTTACCAGGGTGGTTAGAATTAGCTCATAAGGTCTGTTGTTTGCAAACCTTATGGGTAAAAACTTAAGTAGGCGCATACGTTAAGCTGTTTGCGCAGATGCTTTTATATCGAAATCAACCACTAGCTACTGCTTTAACAGTTTTATATTCGGTAATAATAGCCGGTGTATTTTAACAGTTCAGAGTGACCGCCTATTTAAAAGTTTCTGTTTGATGACCTTTTACCAATTTATTAAGAAAATAACTTGCTGTTGCCTTATTAATTTATCCAGTGATGTATCCGTTAGGGGGGGGTAGAACCTGGTGCTTGCATAGCATTGACTGTTAGCATTGAATTTAATTTGATCTTTCTCATTTTGCTATCCTGTGATAATTTATTGGCCTAGGACAAACCCCTAAGTTTTTTTATGAGACATAAATTCATGAGTCATTACTTTCCCCATTTTTTAGCAGGTTCTTATTTGCTTTTTTCGATTGCGCTTGGGATAAACCCCGTTTCAAGAGAGGTATGGCTCGCTGAAATTATTCCGGTTATTGTGGTGTTTTTGGGATTAGTGGTGACGTTCAGACAGTTTCGTTTTAGTAATGTGGCGTATGGGCTGATTTTTATATGGATTTTTTGGCATACGGTTGGTGGTCATTATACGTTTGCCAATGTTCCTTTTGATTGGGTGAGCGAGCTACTGGATTCGGAGCGAAATCATTTTGATAGAATAGGGCACTTTGCTATAGGGTTTTATGCTTATGCCATGATGGAGTTTTTGTTAAGGAAAAAGCACTGTAGTTTGAACTTGGCCATTACTTTTAGTCTTTTCTTTATTATGAGTGTTGCGGCAGGCTACGAAATTATTGAATGGTGGTACGCTGCCATTGAAGGTGGGAATGCTGGTATTGAGTTTTTAGGGTCTCAAGGTGATGTATGGGATGCTCAGAAAGATATGTTGGCAGATACCTTAGGAGCTATTATGTCTCTAACTTTATATTGCTTTGTTCGCCCCGATAAGAAAATACTGGGGTAAGCTGATTACTTGGGCGGGTATATGCCGCTAACCCATAAGGCTGGTTTTACATTGAACACGGTGGGTTAACTTGCTGCTTGAGTGAGCTAGTACTGATTAAAATAAGTATTACATGTTGAGCTTGGCAGTTGATTCGTTGGTGATTAATTACTGGGTGTGGTCTTGGGCTTTATGACTTAAAAAATAATGACCACCGACAGCATCGATGGTCATTGTGTGCGTAATTACCTAATAGTACCGGCGTTAGCTTTCTTGGCTGCCTTTGCGGCTTTCTTCTCTTTTGGTGTTAAAAGTGCTTTCTTTTTGACGCTCTTTTTACTGTCCTGCCCTTTGCTCATGATATTTTCCTTTTGAGGTAACGTCTTAAACCTAATGTCAGTTTATGCCGACCTTAGGACTTAGGGCTAATCAGCGAGCTTCTTTTAAGCGGATAACTCGTTGAGTAGCTATCTGAGTATGGTCCCATGGACGAATAATTGATAGGGCAAGGGGGCGATATGTGTCAATTATGTGTATTATTGGCAATACTCCTGCCTATCAAAAAAATATTTAGACTGGAGGTGTACAAAGCGGGTGCCTGTAAAATGTGTAGCACTAATGTTATTAGTGCTCTTTAGTTATGAGTTATAACTGCTTCAGAAACTAAAGATCGCGACTTTTAGAGCTAAAGAGAAGCTTAATTCTACCAAGTCAACGTATAATGTCTTGCTTACTCAGAATTTTGGTGAGAATACCCTGCCATCATATGATAAGTTAACGCCTACCGTTTATTTAAATGTTGGGCGTACAATTAAAAGTTTGTTTTTGTAATGGTGATAGCAAAAATAATATTATATTTTTCACTTAAAAATAGAGGACGTATTATGAGTAAAGGTACAGTAAAGTGGTTCAATGCCGATAAAGGCTTCGGTTTTATTACACCAGAAGACGGTGGTAAAGATCTTTTTGTTCACCATTCAGAAATTCAAGCGGGCGGTGAGTACGCAACATTGAATGATGGTCAAGAAGTTGAGTTTGAAGTAGGTCAAGGCCAAAAAGGTCCTTGCGCAAACAAAGTTCAGGCTTTGTAAGCAGCAAACTTATAGTAAAATTTCATGCTGGAAATGGTGAATTAAAGCTTTTAAAAAAGGCCTTTACTCACATTTTCAGCATGATTTTCTTGTAAGCGTGATAAGTGCTTCTAAATTTATCAATTAGCTTAGGTATGATGTTTTCACAGTCCGTCTGTGATGACGAGTTTTTATAGAATTATTGCTCAATTATTAAAGTCACTGGTGTTTTATGGGTGGCTTTTCAGAGTCTAAGCCACGTTTGTGAAGGTTTGTACTCGTTATTTGAGGTAGCCCTTTTCGCTAATAATTAACCCCTCAGGTTAATGAGAGAACGGAGAAGTTAATCAATCATATTGCAATACTCAAGTATATGATGCGATGTTTTAGTGTTCTTAATTGAGAATTTCAGCTGCTTTAGCAGAGTTCATAATGATGAAAAGTAATTCATCCTTTATAGGATGGAGTGAATTATTTTTTATGATGCTTTTTCGTTATAGACAGCGGCTTGGCCACGGCTACCTTTTGCTTGATACAAAGCAAAATCTGCATGTTTGATTAACGTTTCTGAGTTTGAACCATGCTGGGGATAGAGGCTAACACCTATACTGGCACCGATGGTCAATTGCTGTTCTTTAATGTGATAAGGCATTGAAAGAGAATGAATGAGCTCTCTGGCTATTTCAAGAACTTTATCCGTGTTGGAAATCATTTCTAAGGCAACGATAAATTCATCCCCGCCTAATCGGGCAACTAAATCGGTCTCGCGCAAATGTGATTGTATTCGTTGAGCGGCATCAATTAATATTTGGTCACCGTATTCGTGCCCATGCGTATCATTGACGGCCTTAAAATGGTCAAGGTCGATAAATAAAATAGAAAACTGCCGTTTATATTGTTCGGACTCGGTGATGAGTGCATCCACATGATTCATAAAATGCCTGCGATTGGCAATGCCAGTTAACTCATCAGTATGAGATAACTTATGAAGCTTTTCCTCAATTTTTTTACGCTCAATAATGCTGGCCATTGCTTTAGAGCTGGCGGCCAAAAACTCAGTCTCCAAGTCTGTTTGGGTGTGACCAGGCTTAACGTATAAGTTTAAAACGCCCAATGTTTGGCCATTAGACATAATTGGCATATTGTAATGGCCATGTGGCTGCATGCCTTCAGGAACAATATCATGATCACTATCAATGCAGTTTTTGAAGAGTAACGTTTGGTTAACGGCTGCCTTTCCACATAAGCATTGCCCAAATTGAATGTGGTCACACAGTTTTAGCAGTGATTCCCCTAAATTGTGATGGGCTACCATCTGTAGTCCTTTACCGTTGTCATCGGTCAGAAATACGCAGCCTTTTTTATCTAATGCAAGCCAAGAAATGTTCAGAATCAAAGATAAAATCTTTTCCATCTGCTCATTAAGCGTGATCGGCATGAGTGATATATTAAGCATGCCATTTAGGGTGTCTTGAATATCAATACGCTGTTTCAATTCAACGAGGCTTGCTTCATAGTCGACAATTTTCTCTGTAAGCTCTGTTACAGTTTTTTTGAGCTGTGTTGTTTCTATTGTCATTGACGCGTCCCTTTTTTATAGGTGTAACATTCATGTCAGTATAGTCTAAATCAAGGATTTGACTGACTGAGATCGAGTTAATGAGTCTCATCCTTGTTAATCAAACATTTATCATCTAAAATATGCCCTTAACGAACGTTAAGTAAAAGAATATTGAAATGATGATGAAGGCAGCTGAAAAAACACCAAGCAGTGCCAATAATACGCGCACTGATATTCTCAAACTAGCTGTGCCGCTCTTTGCAGCGAAAGGTTATAACGGGGTCTCGATGAGAGACTTATCAAATGCTGCAGAGTTGAGTGTTGCGGCTATTTATCACCATTTTCAAGATAAAAAAACGTTATATCTTGAAGTCCTGAAATATACCTTTGCCGATAAAGCAGTGCTTGTAACAGCGGTTATTAACACGGGATGTACTGCGCTAGAACGAATGGAGTTACTGCTTGATCACTTTACTCAATTAATTAGCTCTGACCCAGATTTCAGAGCACTGGTGCTATGGGAGCTGCTCGATGATGATGAGGAGCGTCTTCGTTTGGTGGCAGAGGAAGTACTTATTGAACCGTTCAATGCTATGAACACCCTAATGAATGAACTTGCACCGAATGAAAATAATTTTATGCTGACGATGTCGTTGATTTGGCAAGTTGTTTCACACTTTGAGACAGCTCCAATGTGTCGGTTTTTACCTGGGTGGAAGGCAGACTATAGTGATCCAAAAATTATCTCTAAACACCTTATGCAGCTTTTAAAAAGCAGCTTAAAATTAAACTAATTTATGAAAAATAAATATCTAATGAATGTTGTAAGAAGACGCAGTATGTTTTTGATAATAGGGGTTATCCCTTTGTTTCTAGTGGCGTGCAATAGCGAGCAGCCAACCCAGCAAGTTAAGCAAACTAATACTGTTTGGAACTTGGTAAGTGTACCTGTTTTGCAGAAAAGTCTTGCTGTTAATTACCGAACGACTGGGTCAGTTGTGTCTGATCAACGTATTGATGTTGCCTCAAGAACGAGTGGTTATATTCGTGAAATTCTAGTGCGTGAGGGTGTTAATGTTAAAAAGGGTGAACCGTTATTAATGTTGGATGGCGCGAATGTGGAAGGCGCCATTAACCAAGCTTTAGCTGCGGTTAATAAATCTAAATCGGCCTTAAAAGATGCACAGACTGACTTGATGCGTTTTGAAGCACTTTTTAAGCGTGGCAGTGTGTCTGATAACAAAGTACGTAAAATTAGGCTGCAGCGAGATGTTGCAAGAGATACCTTAAGCGAAGCTAAAGCGGGTTTAAAAACAGCCAATTCTCAACGGCAATATACTCAAATTACCAGTCCAATAGATGGTGTGGTCGTTGAACGTTACAAACGCGAGGGCGATTTAGCAGCACCTGGTGTTCCGTTATTAACGGTTGAGTCCAATGAGGGGCTTTTATTTGAAACGTACATTGCTGAAGGTCAACTGGGTAAGTTGAAAGAAGGGGATACACTGAATGTTGAAGTGGATGCTTTAAATGAAAAAGTGGCGGGCGTTATTGCTCGGATTGTCCCTTCTGGTAACCCGCTCACTAGGAAGTCACGTGTGAAAATTTCATTATCAGCAGTGCCAGGCCTATTGCCGGGTATGTTTGGGCGTGCCCACTTTGAAGTGGGTAAGAAAATGAGGCCGATCGTTCAGCAGTTGTCTGTGGTTCGAAGAGGTGGGCTTGATGGTGTCTTTGTTGTTGATGAAGATAATACTGCACATTTTCGCTGGCTCCAATTTGGAGAAGTCATTGGGGAAAGCATTGAGGTACTAGCAGGCCTTAATGACGGGGAACTGATTTTAGCCAAACCTGATAACCGTGTTCGCGAAGGTGATGCGATCATGAAAAAGGGTGCGGCCAGTGAGTGATAAAAACTTAAATACAGCGGGGAAAATTGCTGAGTTATTTGTCACCTCAAAATTAACTGTTCTCTTTATGCTAAGTTGCGTACTGCTTGGTGTTATGGCTGTTTTACTTACCCCTAGAGAGGAAAACCCCCAGATTATTGTGCCTGGTGCTGAGGTGTTTGTTAGTTTGCCTGGTGCGACACCATTAGAAATGGAACAACTGGTGGTTAACCCTTTAGAGGCCATTATTAGAGAATTGCCCGGTGTTGATCATACCTATGCTGTTGCGATTAACTCGGTTGCTATCATTAATGTTCAGTTTGATGTGGGTGAAGATAAAGAAAAATCACTGGTTAAATTATATGATCGGGTATTAGGAAAGAGAAACCTGCTCCCCAAGGATGCAACTGCACCTTTGGTGAAAAGCGTTGATGTTGATGATGTGCCCATTGTAACCGTCACTTTGGCATCGGATAAGTATGACGACTATGCTTTGAAACGTATGGCAGATAGGATGGTGGAACGTGTGCGAAGCCTAGAGGCTGTCTCCTTAGCTTTTGTACACGGTGGACGTAATAGAGAAGTACGAGTTGAATTAGACCCCGAACGCTTGCTGGCTTTTGGGTTAACCCTTGATCAAATACATAATCTATTATTGGCCGCGAATGTTTCTGCACCGGTAGGTCAACAAGTTAGTCAGGGAAAAAATACCAATATTTATGTTGAAGGCTTTTTAACATCGGCTGAACAAGTAAAAAAAATTATTGTTGCTAGCCAATCCAATCAAGCCATTTACCTTGAAGATGTTGCCGATATTATTGATGGGCCAAATCAGGAGCGTAGCCAACTATCTCGTTTTGCTTATGGGCTCGCTGACCCTTTGTTTAATTCAGCCGATTTAATTGAAATGCCGGCCGTAACGATGGCCGTGGCTAAAAAGCCAGGAACTAACGCGGTGCTTGTTGCGACTGAAGTTATTAAGCGATTGGAGGTAATGAAAACCAATATGTTGCCTGATGACATACATATGGTGGTAACAAGAAATGATGGTGTAAAGGCTAACGATGCTGTTAACCGGCTAATAGAACATTTGGGTATTGCGATTCTCTCTGTGTTTATTATTGTGGTTTTCTTTTTGGGGGTTAAAGAAGCTATTATTGTTGGGGTGACAGTGCCGTTTATTTTAGCGCTTACGCTAGGGGCAGATTATTTGTTTGGCCCAACCATTAACCGCGTGACCTTGTTTGCATTAATTTTATCACTGGGGCTGGTGGTTGATGCTGCCATTGTTGTGATTGAAAACATTCACCGGCATTATAATCACCTAGGCGCTATGGATAAGCGTGAGGCGACTATTTTAGCGACGAATGAAATTGGTAACCCGACCAATCTAGCAACCTTCACCATTATTCTAGTTTTTCTATCAATGAGTGTTTTAACGGGTATGGTTGGGCAGTTTTTTCACCCGATTGCATTTAACGTTCCGATTGCGATGCTGGCATCACTGGTCGTCGCTTACATTGTGACACCATGGGCTGCTAATAAGTGGCTAGCGGTAGGGGAAGGCCGTGACCTTGAAAACCATGATGAGAAAAGCGGTTTGCATACGATGTATTACAGGGTCATTTCCCCTCTATTAGAAGTTCGACGTTATCGTTATTACATGATGATGACGGTGATCATACTTATTATTTTGTCAATTATGCAGCCTGCTTGGCAATTTATTCGCCCTCAAGGCATTAGTGGTCCTGTTTCAGCAGCGGCTATACCGGTTACCTTGCTGCCAAAAGACAGTAAGAACACATTTAATATTACCATTGACTTAGCTGAATACAGCCCCGTTGAAATAACAGATAAAGTGGCGCGTGAAATAGGTGAGTTACTAAGGCAAGAAGAGTATGTGGTTAACTATCAAAGTTGGATAGGGCAAGCGGGTATCATTGATTTTAATGGTTTATTAAAGGGAGCTAATAATAAGTCCGGCTCTTATGTGGGAGAAATTCGTGTGAATTTAACCGACAAAAACACACGCTCCAGCAGCTCAATTGATATTGCGACGGCACTACGCCCTAAATTGTTGAACATACAAAAGCGTTACCCAGGGAGTGTTATTCAGCTGCAAGAAGACCCGCCAGGACCACCTTTGCGCGCCATTGTCATGGCTGAGGTTTATGGGGAAGACCCTAAGATACTACGAGAAATCTCAGAAAAAGTGAGTGAGGCCTTTAATAGCACTTATGGAATGATTGAAGTTAAAGATTCAGAAATGGCAGATATTAGACAATATACGATTGTTGTTGATAAGGAAAAAGCAGCTCTGTCAGGCGTTACAACGGCTCAAGTGGCACAGACGCTGAACCGTTTAATCAGCGGTGAAGAGATGGGGCGGTTACACATAGGCTCTGAAAAACATGTGGTGCCTATTCGTTTACATATTCCACGACGTTATCAAGTAAACCCAGCATTATTATCCAGTATTTTTATCAGTAATCAAAATGGGGATAAAATCCCATTATCTGAGTTAACCCAAATAATAAATAAGTGGCAAGACCGACCTATCTATCATAAGGATTATGAGCGCGTGACCTTTATTGGTGGGGAAGTTAGTCATACGAAACCCGTTTATGCGGTATTAGAATTGGATGAAAAGCTTAATAATATGCCACTTAGTGATGGTACGTTTTTAAGCACAGAAAACCTTAGTTTAGATGCTGCAGTACCAAATACCACTCAAGGGTATCAGTTGTTTTGGGATGGTGAAATGAGACTAACCTTGGATGCTTTTCGTGATTTACTGGGGGCTTTTGTTATGGCGTTGTTGTTAATATACCTTCTGTTGGTGGCTTATTACGGTTCGTTTAGTATTCCGTTAATCGCGATGTCGGCTATCCCACTTGGGATTATAGGCGTTTTCCCTGGCCACTGGCTGATGGATGCCACCTTTAGTACTCCATCCATGATTGGAATTATTACTTTAGCTGGAGTGGTTGTTCGGAACTCCTTACTTATTATTGATTTCATTTTGGACTATATGAAAAAAGGACTGTCACTTGATATTGCCGTTCGTGAAGCAGGCGCGGTTAGATTAAGGCCTATATTATTAACAGCACTGGCC
>JAHRWG010000199.1 GCA_019090295.1 Cycloclasticus sp.
AAAATAATATTATTAAAATTCAGCAGTTAAACCCTCTTTGGGAGTATCGGCTATATAGTGACACTGACATGGAGTCTGTGATCTTAAAAAACTATGGCCCTGACATGCTACGGTGTTTTAATCAGATTGACCCTGATTATGGACCGGCACGTGCGGATCTTTTTCGCTATTTGCTAATGTATGCGGAAGGTGGTGTTTACCTTGATATAAAGAGTTCGATGAATGTTTCACTTGATAATCTTCTTTCTGAGGATGACCTTTTTGTCTTATCTAAATGGAATGACGATAAAGGGGTTCTTGGAAGACATACGGAACTATTGGATGTAGGTGGCTATGAGTATCAACAATGGTTTATTATTACTGTGCCAGGTCACCTCTTTTTGAAAGCGGTGATAGAGAGGGTTACCTCAAATATTCAGAACTATAATATATTCAAAAGTGGTGTGGGGAAGACAGGGGTTTTAAATGTTACGGGGCCTGTAGCCTATACATTGGGGATAGAGAGTGTTAAAGGGTTAGCGGGTTATAGAGAGGTCTGTATTAGAAGTGATTTTGATTTTATATATAGCATTTATGAAAGAAACAACCAAGAAAAAGACCATAAAATGCTTTTTAAGAAGCACTATAGTCTTCTTAAAAAACCAATAATAATCCCACAAACAATAGTAAGCTTTATTAGTTGCTGGCTATATTCTTTAGGTAGTAGAGTAAAGCACTCTTTTAAAAAGAGTGCTATCAAGTAGGTAGATTTAAAATTGGGCTGATATATTTGGGTTTTTAGTAAGCAGTAACTGATTAAGCTATTTGATAAGAATACAATTGATATGCATTTTTTTATAATATTTAGGAACAGCAATGGATAATATTACACCTGTGGTTACTGTTATCATGCCAATGAAAAATGCGGAGGCTTATGTTTATGACGCGATAAGTTCAATTTTAAAACAAGACTTTCAGTGTTTTGAACTGATAGTAGTTGATGATGGTTCAACAGATGCTAGCCGAGAAATAGTAGAATCTTTTCCGGATAATAGAGTAAAAGTAATAGCAGGCCCTAAAACAGGTGCTGCTAATGCGTTTAATGCGGCTTTAAATATAGCAGCAGGAAAGTATATAGCAAACTGTGATGCGGATGATTTGTACCCAGAAGATAGGTTAACTTGGCAGGTTAAATATTTAGAAGAAAATAAAGAATTCGATGCAGTGTGTGGAATGTATACAACAATGGATTCTAATGCAGTAATTATTTCTCAATTTAATTGCGGTGAAGCGCCAGAAAGTATTACTAACGAACTGCTAACAGGGAAGACAAGAACAAGTTTTTGTACTTTTTTAACAAGACATGAAGCTTTATTAGCTATTGAAGGGTACAGGAGTTTTTTTGTATCATCGTATGATATTGACCTTCAGTTGCGAATAGCTGAGCACTACAATATCGGGTATGAGCCAAGGAATACTTACTACTATAGGCTACACGATGATTCTATTACACATACACAAGCGTCTAACAAGCGAGTTTTCTTTGAAGAAACAGCGCGGGTTTTTTTACAGCAGCGGCTTGCAAACGGAATGGATGCTCTGCAACGTGGTGTCCCACCGAGCATTCCAAGTTTTGAAGATTTGCCTAGTAAGAGTGTTGAGCAGATAAGTGGAATGCTTACCTCTGAAGCATGGCGTTTACATCGTGATGGGCAAAAATTAAAAGCTATTTGTAACGGTTGTAAGGTCTGCTTAAAAAAGCCTTGTAGCCTCACTAGTTGGAGAAATTTGGCGGCACTAATAGTTAAGTGATTATGCGTGAGATAAAAAAGAAAATGGCTATTTTAGGTTTAAAGCTTAAATTGGAAGAGGAGTGGTAGATGGGGATTATCTACTATCTAATTCCAGACTTACACAAAAAGGAATTTAACGTAAAAGATTGCCTTAAGTCTGTATTTACAGGCCAGGGAGTTGCTTACTTTAAAAATAAGGTGTTTCGTCAACACAAGCCTGTCGGTGGCATTAAGGTAATGTATCAACACTGCATGATGCTGCAGGAGTTGGGGTACGAGGCGTACCCATTAATCATGGGTGACTATGTCGGTAATTTTTTTGGCTATGATATAGAGCTTAAATACATTAATGACATTGGTTATAACCTTTCTTCTAAGGATGTTGTTGTTTCGCCAGAGTTTATTCTCTATTTAGGCTTGGAATTTAATCATTGTATTAAGGTGATTTTTAATCAAAGTCAAAGTTGGCGTTATTATAAGGCTAAGTTAGGTAAGGCTGATGTTGGTAAAAACTACTTAGAACTGGGTTATGACCATGTAATAAATTGTAGTGATCACTTATGTGAAATGCTTAAACTAAAAATGAATTTAGACTCAGTGGCGATAACAAATGGCATTGATCAACGTAAATTTTTTCCGTTACCTGAAAAAAGAGTAGAAGGCAGGGTTTTAGTCTTATCAAGAAAACACCCCGAACATATACAGCAGATTATATCTGCATCGAGCCAGCTTAATTTTGACTTTCACGTGGTTGATGGTTTAACCGAAGATGAATTAATTAATGAATATCAACAAGCTGATATTTTTCTGGCTACAGGGTACCCAGAAGGTCTTCCATTGCCGCAGCTTGAGGCAATGAATTGTGGTTGTGTGGTGATTGGGTTCAGTGGTGGTGGTGGTAATGAATATATGGTTGATAAAGTGACAGCATTAGTTTCAGCCGATGGTGACTGCGTAGATGTGGTCAAGCGATTACAAGTTCTTGAAGGGAATGAAAGGTTTAAAGAACTGATTAGACAAAATGGTTATGAAAAAGCGTCTGAATACACGTTAGCAAATACTAAAAGGATGTTGAATGATTTTTATTCAAAACTTGATACTAACTAGTAAGCAGCCGTTAACTAAAAGATTGTTGGATAGATATTTAAAATGTAGTAGTTTTGGGCATGCAATAATGAATGTTTGCATGCCGCGACTGAATGTCTACCTATTGTGATAAAACCATGTGTATCATTATGGGTAGTGGAAAGCCACTTTACGGTCTACGACATGAAATATAATTGATATGAATATAAAACAATCAACAAAAATCATAAAAAACAAATCAGAGAGTTCATCGCTTTTTAACGTGGGGATAATAAACCCGGGCTATGGATATGAGCGTGTAAGTTATGCACTAAACGAAGAAGGTGTTGGATATAAGCGGTTATATACATTGCCGATATATAAAATAATGAGGGCGCACTCAGGTTTTTATAGAGAGACCCCTCTTGTTTTTGACGCTGGGGTGGATTTACTTCATACATGGAATTCCTTACCCGTTTGTAGAAAGCCATTTATTGTTTCTTATGAATGTGAATTGCCTCGGTATTTGGGTCAAGTGTTGCCGTGGCAAAGGACGTTTGGGAAAGGGTTATTGAAATCAGAACGCTGCCGGAAAATTTTAGCGCTATCTGAAGCAGCAAAAAATCGCCTTATATTGAGCCTTGAAGAATCAGGTGACGATGAAATAATCGATAAGGTTAGTGTGTTTCGTGGAGGGGTTTCCCTTCCGGTATCACCGAAAAAAACCTATTCAATAACTGGTCCTTTAAAGCTGTTATTTGTTGGAACTAATGCATTTAGAAAAGGTATCGTCCCATTGTTGAGTGCTTGTGATAGATTAATAAATGAGGGTGTTGATATTCACTTGACATTTATTGGTGGATTTAATGAACGATGTTATGTCTACGGTGAGTTTATTCCCGATATCAAAGAGGTTGAGAGTTTCCTCAAGGAGGCAAAGTGGGTTGAATATATGGGTAAAGTACCAATTGAGACTGTTTTCAAGCAAATGGTATTGCACGATATTTTAGTATTTCCAACATTTGATGAAAGTCTTGGCTGGGTTCCAATTGAAGCAGGCTTGTTAGGTGTGCCAACCATTGCAACAGATGTTTTTGCTTTGCCTGAATTGATAGATCATGAGAAAACGGGGCTTTTAATTCCAGTGAATAAAGGTGAGGATCGGCGTTTTATTGGATTGAATACAGTTGGTGAGACATTGAAAGAACATTTGGATGAGGCCAGTCAGGATATTGAAAATGGACTGTTTGTAGCGATAAAAGAGTTGGCAGAAAATAGGTTGAAAATTAAGCAGTATGGACATAATGCTAAAGCTAAGTTAACTGGAATGTATTCGCCTGAGCTTGCAGCAAAAGACCTTAAAACTCTATATGAAAAAAGTTTAGAATGATCGCTTATTCTCGATAAGCTTTTTTTAGAGGCGCGCTTATAAATTTATAACAGAGGTTAGCTATTTAGGCTGATTATTTTTAGTAACTAATAATTAAATATTTTAGGGAAACGTATGCTTTATTTAAGGTATATGAAGTATATGCAATCTAACTTTTATATAAACGATGTGATTGAATTATGATAAATCCATGCTTTCTTGTTGGCTCAGAAAGGTCGGGGACTACGATGCTAAGGCTTATGCTGGCACAGCACCCAGATATTTGCTTCCATCATGAGTTTGTTTACTCTGTTGAAAAGATTAAGGAAAATGGGCAGTTTCCTGATATTAATTCTTACTTGAAATACCTATCAACTGATAGAGTGTTTCAAATTGATGGTTTACAGATTAAAGACTCTGATGATTATGCTGAAATTGTTAGGGATTTTTTGGTCCAAATTCAAAATAAAACAAAAAAGCGAGTAGTAGGGGCCACTGTACACAGAAACATAAGGCATTTACTGAAAATATGGCCTGGTTGTAAATTTATCCATATAGTGCGTGATCCGCGTGATGTAACAAGGTCGTATGTGCAAATGGGCTGGGGTGGGAGTGTATGGGTTGCTGCTGATGTTTGGCTTAAATTAGAGAAAGAATGGAGTGATCTCGTACAGACATTGCCTGAGAATCAATTCATTACTGTTAAGTATGAAGACTTGGTTGAACAGCCGGAGGTGGTTTTGTCTGAGGTATGTGAGTTTTTTGGAGTTACATATAATGAAGATATGCTACGTTATAATGAGAAGTCGACTTATTCTAGGCCTGATGTTTCTCTTGCATATCAATGGAAGCATAAAGCAACGGAATATGAAGTAAGTTTGGTTGAATACAAATTACGAAATATGATGCTTAAATATGACTATGAGTTAAGTGGATATAAAGAACTAAGTATTAATTGGA
>JAHRWG010000200.1 GCA_019090295.1 Cycloclasticus sp.
CCAATATCAGATAACGCTTCACGCACGTCGTCTAATTTAAAAGGCTTTAATACAGCTGTTACTAATTTCATTGCTACCCCCAGATTATGTTGAAAGTGTCTTTTGACAGATGCTTTAATGCATGCTCCGTGCCATAAAAAAAATAACTAATGATTTCAATGAGTTGAATGTAAATTACTTTTAATGTAGCCCTCTGAAATAACGACTCGCACCAATACAGTGCGGATGAGTCACACGACTCCCTCCCCTCTTTACGGCACGCATAAAAAACGCCCCTTAAAAAGGGGCGTTTTTAAACGAATTAACGTTTAACTTATACTCATTGAGTATGAGTTTCGTCTCAGCAGAAAAACTCTGCTTAACTCAACCTTATAGAGATTTAGAAACAGTCAATACAACCGCTTCATCAGCCGCATCACCGTTTGATACATTTTCATCCGTTCCAGTCAACGCCAATTCCCAGTCAACACTGAACATTGAAGTTGAAGCCGCTAATTTATAGTCCCAATAATCATCGCCACCTGCTTTACTATCAACATCGTAATAGCCAGCATGCGCTGAAAAGGCAACACCACTATATTCACCTAGGTCTAAACCAAGATCTGTGTAGTTACCAAGTTCATCTTCAGCCAAACCTAAGTCGTAGTAATACGTTAAGCTAGCAGGGCCGAATGACACACCAGCATATAACTCGTCTAACTGGTAGCCTTCTGTTGAGTAATGGTAGTGAATATAACCCACATCAATTCCAACACCGCTTATCTCGCCAGCCCAACCGCCGTATAGATCAGTTTCAATGCTTGCATCATCACCAAAATCAACATTAGATGCCCAAACACCCGCATATAACCCGTTACCTAAGTCTGCATCAAACCCACCTTGGATAGCTGGAGCACCATCTGTTTGTGAAACACCACGCCAGATGTAGTCTGTTGTTAATGCAACATTACCACTTAGTTCTAAAGCACTTGCTGCGCCTGATGCTGCCAATAAGCCAGCAATAGCTGTTGTTTTTGCAAATTTCATTTTAGTTCCTGTTTTTATTTAAAGTTAATGATACATTAGTGAACAACGAATATAGGCCTGTCGCTCAACTGCCGTATGTGTTGTTATATTATCACAAAGCTTTCTACCACTAGGGTGAGAGGCAACCAAAAAACAACAGAACGCACCATTTTAACGCAGATAAGCAGCAGTTAGCATCACATTGGTGCACTTCAAACAACTAACCATCAACTCTATATACCCCTTTTATGATTGACATAGACACTCTAGAAAAAATTAGCCGCTCAATTACCAGCCAACTCCCTAGTGGCTTTGATAACTTAAAGGAGGATGTTGAAAAAAACATCAAATCTATTTTGCAACAGCAATTAAGTAAATTAGAGCTGGTCACTCGCGAGGAGTTTGACACTCAAAACGCTGTCCTTTTACGTACACGTGAAAAACTTGAGGCACTTGAGGCGGCTGTTCGCTCTCTCCAATAAATTCAACCTTATTTAAACGCTTATTAACGATAGAAGGAACGGATTCCATGTCGCTAGCAACTATTTACACTCGTAGCTCCTTTGGCATTAATGCACCCTTAGTGACAGATGAGGCACACCTTGCCAACGGCTTACCCAGTCTAAATATCGTCGGCCTACCTGAAACAGCCGTTAAAGAAAGCAAAGACCGTGTACGCAGTGCTATTGTCAACTGTCAGTTTGAATTTCCAGCTAAACGAATTACCATTAATTTAGCTCCCGCTGACCTCCCTAAAGAAGGCGGCCGTTTCGACCTGCCTATTGCATTAAGCATACTGGCCGCTTCTGGGCAAATACCCAACACATTTCTGAATGACTATGAGTTTTTGGGTGAGCTATCATTAGGAGGAGAACTCAGAGCTATCCAAGGCATCTTACCCGCCGCATTAGCCTGTCAGAAAGATAACCGGACCCTCTGTATTCCTACCCAAAATCAAGCTGAAGCCACACTCGTTTCTCGTGGAAATACCATAGCCCCCTCTCATTTATTGGCTGTTTGTGCTCATTTGAGCGGCCAGAAGACCATTCAACTCATCGATCAGCAAGCACCCAGTCAAAAAAAGTTGCCGATTGATTTTGCTGATGTTCATGGCCAACCACATGTTAAACGCGCCATTGAAATTGCCGCCACTGGCCGCCATCATTTAATTATGCTCGGCCCGCCTGGCACGGGGAAGTCGATGTTAGCTTCGCGCTTACCCAGTATTTTACCTGCACTCAACGATGAACAAGCCATTGAAACGGCCGCTATTTATTCTATTAGCCAACAGGTCTTTGATATTGAGCATTGGCGCACTCCCCCTTTTCGTTCACCTCACCACACCGCTTCATCTGTTGCGTTAGTAGGTGGTGGAAGCCATCCAAAACCTGGCGAGGTATCACTGGCTCATAATGGCGTTCTTTTTTTAGATGAATTACCGGAATTTGATAGAAAGGTATTAGAAGTATTACGCGAACCTATTGAAAGTGGCGTCATATCAATTTCTCGTGCGAATCACCAAACTGATTTCCCTGCTCGTTTTCAATTAATTACAGCCATGAACCCTTGCCCTTGCGGCTATTTAGGAGATACATCTGCACGCTGCCAATGCTCAACTGCTCAAATTCTTCGCTACCGCAATAAAATATCTGGCCCACTCTTAGATCGGATAGATATGCATATTGAAGTTCCACGAGTATCAACCGATATACTTCGTACGGGCTCCCAAGGTGGCGAGGAAAGTAGCCAGGTCATTGCCAAGCGCGTAAGCAAGGCTCAACAGTACGCCCTCGATCGACAAGGGACCGCCAACCAAACAATGCCAACTTCACAGATCCAATCCTTTTGTCGAATCAGTGATTCTGACCATCAGTTACTAGAGCGCGCCATTGATAAGCTAGGGCTATCTCATCGCGCATACCACCGAATTTTAAAGGTCTCTCGAACAATAGCTGACATGGATCAGCAGCCTCATATTTTACGACAACACCTTACCGAAGCGCTTAGTTACAGGAAGCTGGACAAATCCCTCAATTAACACTTAAATTTGACCTGATATTGAGCGATAAAAAAGGTAAAATCCGCCTCCATTAACCGCCTTTTACTGCCGTGCATAAACTTAACCCAGAACAACAAAAAGCTGTATTAATGACTGATGCTCCATTATTGGTTATTGCGGGTGCAGGCAGTGGAAAAACCCGTGTTATTACTGAAAAAATCGCCCATCTTCTAGAAAAGGGCATAGAAGCTAAACATATTTTTGCCGTCACCTTTACTAACAAGGCTGCCCGAGAAATGCGCTCACGTGTTGAAAGCGTTTGCTCTTCAAAAAAATCAAAACACTTACGAATATCCACCTTTCATTCATTAGGGCTGGATATTATTCGCAAAGAGCATACTGCGCTAGGGCTTAAGAAAGATGTCAGTATATTAGACGAGCAAGACAAGTATAAAGTATTGCAAGATATTATCGAAAATGGCAAAAATGCTATTGATAAAGATCAGCTGAAGCCATTATCTTGGCAGATTTCTGAGTGGAAAAACCAAGCCATTTTGCCTCAAGAGGCGATGAGCCTAGCAGAGGATGCACAGCAACAATTTGCTGCTGCCTTATACGAAGAGTATCGCCGCTACAACCTAGTATGCAACTCCGTTGACTTTGATGACCTTATTTTAGCACCCCTTGAATTATTCAAAGCACATACTGATATTCTAGAAAAATGGCGTAACAATACACGCTACCTACTGCTTGATGAGTACCAAGACACTAACACCAGTCAATACGAACTGTTCCGGTACTTAGTCGGCTCACTTGGTCAATTCACTGTAGTTGGTGATGATGATCAGTCAATTTATGCATGGCGCGGAGCCAATCCAGAAAACCTATTACAACTAGAAAAGGACTACCCAAGGTTACAAGTTATTAAACTTGAGCAAAACTACCGGTCTACGCAACGCATATTAAAGTCGGCCAACCAATTAATTAGTAACAACCCTCATATTTATGAAAAGAACTTGTGGAGTAATGCACCGGGGGACGAAAAAATATGCGTTATACGCTGTAAAGATGAGTTTTTTGAAGCCCAGCAAATAGCAGCAGAAATTTCTCGCCAAAAATTTAAGCTGCAAGCCAACAATAGTGACTTTGCAATCCTTTACCGCAGCAACCATCAGGCCCGTTTATTAGAAAAAAACCTACGAGAGCTGTCATTGCCCTACACCATTAGTGGCGGCACCTCTTTTTTCTCACACGCTGAAGTAAAAGATGTCCTCAGCTATATTAAGCTTCTTATTAACCCTGATGATAACAGTGCTTTTTTACGGGTCATTAACACGCCTAGACGGGAAATTGGTACATCAACCGTAGAAAAACTAGCACGGTACGCAGCTGAGCGCCATATTAGCTTGTTTGATGCCTGTTTTGAATTTGGTCTTGAACATCAATTGAATGAACGCACCTATAAAAAACTACGCTCATTTTGTGACTGGGCTGTTCGCCTATCTGACAGAACCCAGCAAGAAGAAGACCCAATTGCTCTGTTACATGAAATGCTGGCTGACATTGATTATTATGACTGGGTAAAAGCCCATGCAAATAGTGACAAACAGGCTGAGCGTAAAATAAATAATGTACTAGA
>JAHRWG010000201.1 GCA_019090295.1 Cycloclasticus sp.
GCGAACAACATCTATTAAATCCCAGCGTGAATTACCTGATTTCCATTCTCGCGCATAAGGGTCATAGAAGTTTCTATACAGTAAGTGACGGGTAAACTCATCATCAAACCGTATACTGTTATAGCCAACAACACATGTTTGAGGCTGGCAAAACTGCTCATGAATCCTAGCGATAAAATCACGCTCTATTAAGCCTTTTTGCAAGGTCAGCTGAGGTGATATCCCCGTGACTAATGCAGCTTCGGGGTGAGGTAAAACATCATTGGCTAACTGACAGTAAAAGACATCTGGCTCTGCAATTATATTAAAATCTAAATCCGTTCTAACCCCTGCAAACTGGATAACCCTATCTGTCGCTGGGCTTACCCCCGTTGTTTCAAAGTCGTACCAATATAGTGAATTAGCCAAAAAAGCTTACCAAAGCTTCTCTAAAGCTCTAAGAACATCGCTGCGACTAATTTGACCCACTAATTTTCCAGCATCATTCAATACGGGAGCTCTCTTTAATGAGGTTTTCGAAAACATTTCTGCCAAATCGACAATACTTTCCATTTCTTGAATAGTTTTAATTTCAGTGGACATGTAATCAGTAACAGAGCCAGCAACCCAGTCTTCATAATATGAAGATTGCAGCGCTACTTTTAGGCAGTCTTTTTCAGATAGCATACCGATTAACCCACCGTCCTTGTCGACAACTGGTGCACCCGATATTTTATGAGTATTAAGGTATTGGATAGCTTGAACAATGGTCGTTGCTTCACTAAATGTAATTAAACTGGTAGCCATGTAATCTTTAATTAATACCGATTTGAGCATTTTGTGTCCTTCTAAATTAATCGACTAATGTTTTATATTTCTTTTTAGGCAGCTTTACTTTTTTCACATTTTTTATTGCTGCACAATAAACAGTCCCCTTCGAGCCCATCTACATTATTTAAACCGCCGCAGCTGCCTTTTATTTTTTTGTTGCTAAAAATGACACCCACGGCCATTGCTAATACAAATAAAATAAAGAATGCAAACGTTGCAAGAAATGTATTCATATTACTAACTCCTGAGTCAATCGTTTAAATTCGGGTGTCATTACTTCATGGTATTCAGGTCCATTCTTTACAATGAATAAAACAGCCATCTTTTGCTCTATAGCTAAATCGTACCCTTTTTTATCACCTAGCACCATAAAAGCAGTTGCCCATGCATCTGCTGTCATACACTCACCTGACAGCACAGTTACTGAGGCTAAATGGTGTTGAACAGGATTCCCTGTTTTTGGATCAATAGTATGCGAGTACTCAACAGCGTCTTTTATAAAAAAGTTTCTATAGCCACCTGATGTTGCCACAGCAATATCAGATAATTTAATAACACGCTGAATTGATCGTTTTGATGAATCTGGTTTCTCCACTGCAATCCGCCATTTCTTCCCATCCGGATTATGGCCTCGAAGACGCATCTCTCCACCTACTTCCACCATGTAATTAAAAAAGCCTCGTGACTCAATATAATTAGCCACTTCATCAACTCCATAGCCTTTTGCTATTGAGGAGAAGTCTAGGTGAACGTTTGGGCTTAGCTTTTTGAGTGTACCTTCTTCTGTATTAACAATAATTTTATGGTAACCAATATCTTGCATGACCTTATCAATGTCATTTTGACTGGGTAAATCATCTGGCTTAAAGCTTGGGCCAAAGCCCCAAAGGTCTACAAGTGGTGCAACTGTAATGTCATATGCCCCAAGGCTAGCCTCTGAAATATATTGAGATGCAGCGACCAAAGATATTAGTGCCGGTGATGATTTTTGCCACTCATCTGATTTATTTTCATTGAGTAACCACACCTCAGAGTTGTCAATATAGGTAGAGAAAGTCTGATTAACGCCTGCTAATAGCTCGTCAATATCACCTTGTGCTATAGAAACCTTCTGATCTGCAACTATAGTCACGTGATAGGTCGTGCCCATGGTCTGACCAGAGTATGAAACAAGTCCTTTCGGACTGGAGTCACAACCAATTAATAATAGGCTGAGTAGCAGTATAAAAAAACCCGTTAAAAACGATATGTTTTTAACGGGTTGAGTCGTACTTTTCAATTATCCACCAAAGTCATCAAGCATAATATTATCATCTTCTACGCCAAGGTCTTGCAGCATTTTAATGACCGCTGCATTCATCATTGGGGGACCACACATGTAGAATTCACAATCTTCAGGAGATGGGTGATTCTTCAAATACTCTTCCAGTAAAACCTCATGAATAAAGCCTGTCAAACCGTCCCAATTATCTTCTGGTTGAGGGTCTGATAGTGCGACATGCCAATCAAAATTATCATTCTCTTTAGCCAACATATCAAAATCTTCTACATAGAACATTTCTTTAAGGCTTCTAGATCCGTACCAAAATGACATTTTACGGTCTGTTTTAAGACGACGTAGCTGATCAAAAATATGAGATCGCATTGGTGCCATACCTGCGCCACCACCGATAAATACCATTTCTGCCTTTGTTTCCTTAGCAAAAAACTCACCGTATGGTCCAGAGATTGTCACTTCATCACCTGGTTTTAAATTGAAAATATAAGAAGACATTTTGCCTGGAGGAATAGTATCTGGCCCACGTGGAGGCGGAGACGCAATCCTCACGTTTAGCATAATAATCCCTTCCTCTTCTGGGTAACTGGCCATTGAATAAGCACGCAATACATCTTCTTTAACTTCTGATTTGTAGCGCCAGATATCAAAGTGGTCCCAATCAGACCGATACTCTTCTTCAATATCAAAGTCTTTATAGTCCACCACATGAGGCGGACATTCAATTTGAATATAACCACCAGCACGGAACCCAACATCCTCACCTTCAGGTAACTCTAAAACTAGCTCTTTAATGAACGTGGCTACGTTATGGTTTGATTTAACCTTACACTGCCATTTCTTAACACCAAAGACCTCTTCAGGCACTTCTATTTTCATGTCCTGTTTAACGGTTACTTGACATGAAAGCCTTTCGCCAGCACGCTCTTGCCCTTTATTAATATGTGAGCCTTCTGTGGGTAACATGGAGCCGCCACCTTCACTTATTTTCACTTTACACTGACCACATGTTCCACCGCCACCACAGGCGGATGGTACAAAGAGTTGTGCGTCTGCTAAGGCGCCCAATAACTTACTACCGACAGGTGCTTTTACTTCTTTTTCGCCATTGATTAAAACATTGACATTACCTTCTGCGACCAATTTTGACTTGGCCGCGAGAATGATAAAAACAAGAACTAATACAATAGCTATAAAAAATGCAATTCCTAAACCAATTTCTAACATGCTAATTTCCTAATTACAGTTGAATACCAGAGAATGCCATAAAGCCCATTGCCATAAGACCAGCGGTAATAAAGGTAATACCTAATCCACGCAAGCCATCTGGTACATCAGAATATTTAAGTTTTTCCCTAACGCCAGCAATTGCTGTTATCGCCAATGCCCAACCAAGGCCACTGCCAAAACCAAAAACCATGCTTTCACTTAGGTTGTAGTCGCGTTCTACCATGAACAACGATCCACCAAGAATGGCGCAGTTCACTGTAATCAAGGGCAAAAATACACCTAAAGCGTTATAAAGTGCTGGCGCATATTTATCCATCGCCATTTCTAAAATTTGCACAACCGCCGCGATCACACCAATGTAACTGATTAAACCCAAGAAATTTAGGTCAACCTCAGGTAATCCTAACCAATCAAGAGCGCCAGCTTTCAGCACGCCTTGATAAAGGATATTGTTCAATGGCATGGTAATAGTTTGCACCAATATAACGGCAATACCTAAGCCCAATGCTGTTGATACTTTCTTCGAAACTGCCAAAAAAGTACACATACCAAGAAAAAAGGAGAGCGCTAAGTTTTCTACAAAAACCGCACGAACTAATAAACTAATATATGCCTCCATTACACAGCCTCCGTTCCGTTAACTTCTTTAATTTTAAAGTCGGCGGCCTCAACCTGAACAGGTCTCCAAGCACGTAAACCCCAAATTAACAAACCAATAATAAAGAAAGCACTTGGTGGCAAGAGCATTAAGCCGTTAGGTAAATACCACCCCCCGTCATTGACAGTTGATAAGATTTCAACCCCAAATAATTTACCTGAACCAAGCAATTCACGAAATGTACCTACAAGCATCAGTACTAGCCCATAGCCTAGCCCATTACCTATGCCGTCAACAAAGCTTATCAGCGGTGGGTTTTTCATGGCAAAAGCTTCTGCTCGACCCATCACAATACAGTTTGTAATAATCAAACCAACAAACACAGATAGCTGTTTACTTAAGTCATAAACATATGCCTTAAGCACTTGGTCAACCACAATAACGAGCGAGGCAATAATTGTCATTTGGACAATTATTCGGATGGCACTTGGTACATGGTTCCGAATCATACTTATTGATAAGTTTGAAAATGCTGTCACGGCTGTTAAAGCAAGTGACATGACCAAGGCAGTTCCAAGATTTGTCGTAACGGCCAGCGCAGAACAAACACCTAAAACTTGCAAGCCAATAGGGTTATTATCAACTAACGGGTCCAGTAATATTTTTTTTGTATCATTACTCATTCTTATACTCCGTTTGCTTGTATGTTAGACAGGTAGTTTTTGTATCCATGTATCCCCATCCAATATTTCAGCATATTGCTTACGCCACGACTGGTAAGTGTTGCGCCTGCTAAGCCATCGACGCTGAACTGCTCACCGGTTGAGCCAGGAATAACCATTCCTTTAACAACATTAATAGCAACATCGCCATTGTCAGCATAAATTTTCTTTCCAGCCCATATTTTCTTCCATTTAGGATTATCCACTTCACCACCTAAACCGGGTGTTTCTGCATGCTCATAATAACTTAAGCCTACAATGGTTTGGCCATCACTTTCTACCGCAAGGAACCCATACAATGTTGACCATAGACCATAGCCATTAACTGGAAGAATGAGCTGTTTAACCACGCCATCTTCCTTCACTTGATAAACTGGCATTAGTTTAGGTCGCATTCTAATGCTAGCGATATCATTCGACTTATCAATGGCAATATTTAGGGCCGGGTCCTTTGCCGCTTTTCTCTCATCGTAAGTTGCTGCATCAAGCTCTGTTGTATATTCACCTGTTGCAAGATCAATTAACTTAATCTCGATTTTTGAGAAGGCCTCTTTAATATCAATACCTTCTTGATACAAACCGGCTACCTGAAGGATGTTTTTCTTCTTATCCAACTCTTTATTGAGTTGCTGCAAGGGCTTTAAAGCCACCGCAGACACCGATACAAATACCGCACAAACCAAGCAGACTAAAGTCGCCATAATGTATGTTTTTACAGTACTATCATTCGGCAGAGCAAGAAAATTCCAAGCACTTGCTGGCTTGCTTTGATTTTCATTAGGCATTTCTTTTCTCCCTTCTTTTGATGTTTGACTGCACAACGAAATAGTCAATCAATGGCGCAAACATGTTCGCGAACAAAATCGCCAGCATCATACCTTCTGGAAAAGCTGGGTTAACCACCCTTATAAGTACAACCATTAGGCCAATTAATATCCCATATATCCATCGACCAGTGTTTGTCATTGCTGCACTAACAGGGTCTGTAGCCATATAGATCGCTCCAAACGCAAACCCACCCAATACTGCATGCCAATACCAAGGTGTCGCAAACATAGGGTTTGTTTCACTGCCAATAAAGTTGAACAGTGTGCTTGTAAATATCATGCCACCTAAAACGCCCAGCATAATCCGGTAAGAAGCAATACGTGTATAAAGTAAAAAGCACGCCCCTATTAAACAAGCGATTGTAGACGTTTCGCCCATCGAGCCCTGAATGGTCCCTACAAATGCGTCCATCCAAGTTATTCCAGAAGCCATCACAGCTGTAATACCACCTGCTGCTGCCATACCAAGTGCAGTTGCACCACTAAAGCCATCAACAGCTGTCCAAATAGCATCACCTGACATTTGAGCTGGGTATGCAAAGAACAGAAATGCTCGACCTGTTAATGCTGGGTTTAAGAAGTTTTTGCCCGTTCCCCCAAATACTTCCTTACCAATGACCACGCCAAAAGTTATACCAAGTGCAACCTGCCATAAGGGCGTTGTTGCCGGCAATATCAAAGAAAATAGCATTGACGTAACAAAAAAGCCTTCATTGACTTCATGGCCTCGGACAATGGCAAAAATGACTTCCCAAATACCGCCCACAAGCACTGTCACAAGGTAGATTGGCACATAATACATAGCTCCGTGAACCATACATGCCAAAATGCTGTCTGGGTCATAACCCACCAAGTTTGTGACCAAACCACGCCAAGAATCTAGCGTCGTTAAGCCGATATCGGCCATGGCCATATTGGCAAGATGCCCAGTGTTCCACATAGCCATAATAACGCAAGGCAAGGCTGCAATGAACACATAGGTCATAATGCGCTTCAAATCTATCGCATCACGAACATGTGTAGCACCGGTTGTTACATCACTAGGCGTATACAGAAAAGTATCAACCATTTCATAAATAGCATAGTACTTCTCATAACGTCCACCCTTCGCAAAGAGTGGGTGAATTGAATCTAAATAATTTCTTACGCGAGACATTAGCCCTCCTTCTCAATATGTGACAAATTCGCTCGTAGCGCTTTGCCAAAGTCGTGTTTTCCTGAGTCCACATATGAACACAAAGCCAAGTCTTCCTCATCTAACTCCATTGCACCAAGCAATTCAGCTGAGTCAACGTCATGGACCACTAACGCACGTAATAGTTGAGTCGGTAAAATATCTAGGGGCATAACACCTTCAAAAACACCGATAGGCACCATTGCCCTAGGACTACCATGCGCAGATGTATCCATTGTTATTTTACGTTTACGGTTAAAACTTGTTAGCAGTGCATTAGTAAATGAGAATTTTTCACCCGCTGGATTAACCCAGCCCAGTAATTGTCGGTCACGACCTTCCTCAATTGCCGACACCTGTACATGGTAACGACCCAGGTAAGCTGACCAGTCTGCGGCTTTTCTACCTAGTAAAACCGAGCCTGAAATGACGCGAGTTTTCTGATCAACAAGTTCGCCGCTCACCAAGTCTTCGGTACTGGCTCCTAACCTTGTTCTTACTAGGCGTGGCTTGTTTATTTTTGAACCAGCTAAAGCAATCACTCGTTCAACGTTTATAAAACCCGTTGTGAATAACTGCCCTATTGCAATAACGTCTTGGTAACCAATGGTCCACGCTATTTTATTCGCACTCACTGGGCTAATAAAGTGCATATGTGTCCCAGACAATCCAGCTGGATGCGGCCCTGAGAATTCATTCACTTCAACTGACTCAGGAACTTTTACTGTCATACCTTGCGATTGACTTAGGAAAACTTTCCCCTCTGTTAATCGCGCCAATACTGCTAAGCCTTGCTCAAAGGCCGCCTCGTTTCCTGCCAATACAATAGCAGGATCCGCCGCCAGCGGATTCGTATCCATGACCGACACATGTATAGCTGTAGGCCGTGTATTGGACGCTGGTATTTTACTAAATGGGCGTGTTCTAAAGGCTGTCCAAAGCCCCGACTCAGTCAGGTTTTTTACAACTGTTTCTGCGTTTAAGCCTGCCAACTCTGCCGATGAATATTTAGCGAATTCAAGCTGGTCATCTCCGTCCAAATCAATCACAACTGAACGTAAAACTCGCTTTTCACCTCTATTGATCTCTTTTACAGTACCCGACCCTGGAGATGTAAAACTAACCCCTTCGGTCTTTTTATCGGTAAATAGAATCTGTCCCAGCTTAACTCGATCGCCTACCTTCACCATCATAGTGGGTTTCATATCGATATAATCGCTGCCGATGATGGCAACACTGGAAACCTGATTAGCGTTTGAAATTACTTGGTCCGGCTCACCTTTAATAGGGAGATCTAAACCTTTCTTGATCTTAAAATGCTTCATTGATTAGGCTTCTTATTTGGTTGGGTTTATTTAAATATGGGCGCGCATAAACAGTTCACGCTTACTTAAGCCCGTTAGCAGGTTAACTAGCAACGTATACGTCGATTAATCTACGGAAATGACAAACAAATACTCTCTTTATTTTATAACATCACTTGCTAACATTCAATAATGGCTAACCCATCTCTAGAGATTTAATTATTAGCCTTCCTTTGTTAAATCGACTTGATGAATAAATCCGCAACTTGATAAGCTTAGTTTTTAATCCCAATACCTTTAGATAGTAAACGCAAACTAACCCCTAGCAACAACACAATAAACAATGCAATAACCGAAAACCCTGCTAATAACGGCACATCTGACTGTCCGAGCACACTGTACCTAAAGACATCAATCATATAAAAAACTGGGTTTAATAGTGAAACTTTTTGCCAAAAAGGTGGCAACAGGTCTATTGAATAGAAAACACCTCCCAAGTAAATCAGAGGCGTCAAGACAAACGTCGGCACAATTGAAATATCATCAAAGCTTTTTGCATACACTGCATTAATTAATCCCGCAGCCGAAAACAACACACCTGTAAGAAGGAAAACTCCTATCATCATCACAGGATGCGCCACTGTTAAGTTTGTAAAAAGCAATGAGACTACCGTGACAAAGGCACCAACCATTAAGCCCCGAGCAACTCCTCCGGAAATATATCCTAATAAAATAACCCATGGCGGTATTGGCGCCACTAACATTTCTTCAATATTTAATTGAAATTTTGAACTATAAAACGAGGAGACCACATTAGAGTATGCGTTACTAATCACCGCCATTAAAATCAGCCCCGGTACAATAAACTCCATATAGTCATAGCCGTTCATTTGACCAATCCTCGAGCCTATCAATGTGCCAAATATTAAAAAGTATAACGACGTTGTTATCACCGATGGCAAAAGGGTTTGCACCCAGATTCGTACAAACCGCCTAACTTCTTTATAAGCAATGGTTTGAAGAGCAACTAGATAGTGCTGTTTTAACATCCGCTCACCCTCTTTTTTTCATTAATAATTTCATAAACAACTGCTCTAGCCTATTTGATTGATTTCTTAAGCCGGCCACTTTAATCCCAAGTTTATCTAGGCTAACAAACAAGTGATTCACGCCTACTTCTTTTTGGACATTAACTTGCCACGTCGTTTCGTCAATAACCGTTATGCAACAACCATCCACAACAGGCAAGTCACTTAATGGCTCATCAAGCTCCAAAACAAAAACCTCCTCTACTGCATTTTCAAGCAAGCTCTTCATATTGGTGTTTTCAATCACCTCACCCTTATTAATAATGGCAATATGCCGACATAAACTTTCAGCCTCTTCCAAATAATGAGTTGTAAGAATAATCGTCGTTCCTGCTGCATTAATTTCCTTAAAAAACTCCCACATGGAACGGCGTATCTCGATATCAACCCCTGCCGTTGGTTCATCAAGGATGAGTAATTTTGGTTCATGCACAAGTGCACGAGCAATCATTAACCGGCGCTTCATCCCACCTGATAACTCCCTTGAAGCTTCATTTCTCTTATCCCAAAGATCAAGTTGCTTGAGGCATATCTCAGCCCTTTCGTGCGCCCTTTTTCGAGGGATTCCATAATAACCAGCTTGAGAAATGACAATATCAAATACTTTTTCAAACTGGTTGAAATTAAATTCTTGGGGCACCAGTCCAATACAGCGTTTAACCGCTTCTGGCTCATCATCCAAATCATGACCAAAAACTCTAACCAAGCCCGACGTTTTATTAACCAATGAGGATACGATACCTATGGCTGTCGACTTCCCAGCACCATTAGCCCCTAGCAGCGCAAAAAAGTCTCCTTGCTTCACATCAAGGTCAATTCCCTTTAGTGCCACAAACCCATTACCATAGGACTTCTTTAGGTTTTTAATTTCAAGCGCTTTCATAGTCTCTCTATATAATGTCGCAAAAATTCAACGTGAACTTCTACATTAAAAACCGCTAGTTTACCCGATTATCAAACAGCCAGTGATTCTTTGGCGCTCCTCTTCTCCAGCAAATCAAACTGATTACCATCAGTAGCACCTCAAAATGTGACTTGGAGCACACTTTGAGGTGCTCCTTATTAACTATAATAACTAACATCTAATAAACGGATTGACAACATGAACGTAGGAGCAATCAGTCAAAGCGCCTTGCTCGGTATAAATCGTGGAATAACTCAAGCCGATCAAGCCAGCTCTAAATTAGCAGGTGCTGAACAATTAGCCGACAACAAGACAAAAGATTCTGCTCAAGAATTGGTCGAGCTAAAGCAAGCCGAACTGCAAGTGCAAGCATCCGCACGTGTTGCACAAACGGCTGGCGATGTTATTGGAAGCATTATCGATATCCAAGCTTAATCCAGTCGCACACTCACTTTCATACCGTCCCTCCTTCGCAAGGTGTAGCGAGACGCTTCTGTATACTGTAAGATTCCTGCCTTAACCACACATTTAAAAGGAACACATTTTGGACACAGAGAAAGAGAAACTAAGTTACACAATGGGCCAACAAATTGGCACTGGGATTTTACAAGATAAATTAGATGTCGATGCAGACACGGTTGCCCTAGGAATAACACACAGCCTTAAAGGGGAAAAAAGCCTTTTAGAACCTGAAGAAATGCGTAAGGTTATTGAAAATTTTCAACAAGAAATGCAAGCCAAAGCTGATGAAGCCAAAGGGGCTAACATTCAAGTTGGTGAAGCATTTCTAACTGAGAACGCTAGCAAAGAAGGCGTGCAAACAACTGAAAGCGGTCTTCAATACCTAGTTATTACATCTGGCGAAGGGGCTATGCCTGCTGCTGAAGATACTGTGGACGTACACTACGAAGGAAGCCTGTTAAACGGCACCGTGTTTGATAGCTCAATTAAACGTGGCGAACCAGCAACGTTCCCTGTTGGTGGCGTTATCCCTGGCTGGCAAGAAGCGTTAAAACTTATGAACGTTGGTTCTAAATGGAAAGTATTTATTCCATCAGCCCTTGCATACGGTGAAAACGGCGCAGGCGGCTCTATAGGCCCAAATGAAACACTGATTTTTGAAATGGAATTATTGTCCATTAAATAATCAACAGCTAGACATAAAAAA
>JAHRWG010000202.1 GCA_019090295.1 Cycloclasticus sp.
CTGGATCACTTTGACGTTGCTGACCAAATGTCGAGCTTGGCCCATCTAATAACTCTGTGTCATTTCTATCGGCCATCCATGTGTTTCTGATGTTGGGTAAACCTTTACGCAAGTTAATCTCAACAGCTGGGTCTGTGTAAACACCTGAGCAATCGTACACATAAACATCAGGGTTTTTTTCCACTCCAAAGCTACTAGATGTGTCACTTAAGCTAATGACCCGCATTGGTACATTAATATCATCACGCGACCCTTTAATATAAATCTTTTCAGAATTTGGTAAGGGCTGGATAGCCGCTGCTTCCATGGCTTTTGTTTTGTCTTGGAACTCTTTTGGGATTGCACTCATAGTGACCTCTTACGCATACGCGGTTAACTTTCAAAATGGCCGACAGTTTATCACACCACAGCTGCAGCATAACGGCTTACCCACCATCTATTTAATAGTCAGCCTCTCGCTTAAGGTCCTATCCCACAAACTCTATTCAAAAAAACTGACACTTAGCGGCCTACTGCAAACAAGCTAACTCAAATGTTTTATTCTACGTCCGGATATACCATGCTAACCCCGTTAATTCGACTGGGCTTTACTCTGCTATACTGAAAAACCTACCTTTCAAAAAATAAGCTTTGATGAAAACCATTTCTGCCACCGACTTACACACTCTCCTTCAAGAGTCTGAATTACCCCCTTTATTATTAGACGTAAGGGAACCCAGTGAATTTGATTACTGCCGCATTGAGGCTAGCCAATTAATGCCAATGCAAACAGTCCCACAGCATCTAAACACCCTACCCAAAGAAAAAACCATTATTACGATTTGTCACCACGGGATGCGTAGCCAGCAGGTTGCACAGTATTTATTGCAACAGGGTTTTACTGATGTTATTAACTTAACCGGTGGCGTTCATGCATGGGCCTGTGATGTTGACAACTCCATGCCTACCTATTGATAGTAGCCATTGAAAACGTTACCCGACCTCCTTGATGATCATTTAAGCCTTTTATCCATTGGCCTTAACCCATCGCTACCATCAGTTCAAGCAGGCTTCTACTTTGCTAATCCAAGAAACCGCTTTTGGAAGGCACTGAATAACTGTCACTTTCTTAACCAGCCTCTTGAGCCTAGTTTAAAAAGTTGCCATCACCTTTTTAAACGTTACCGTATTGGCTTTACTGATTTAGTTAAACGGCCTACCGCTGGCTGTAAAGATTTAAACGCCAATGATTACCGTACTGGCAGCCTGCATTTACAAACAGTTATTTGCTCAACACGACCGGCACTTATTTGGTTTCATGGGAAGTTATGCTGTCAGAAGTTTGTTCAATATAGCGACTACAAAGGCTCACCTGTGAGCTGGGGTTTACAGTCATGGAAAATAGATAATTTACCCGTCTATGTCACACCCAACCCTAGCCCTGCCAATGCTGCCTTCTCATTAGCAGACATTACTGATAGCTATCAACAGTTATTTCAAGCCCTTAAAACAACCCGATGCTAAGCATTATTCAGCGCGTCAGCCACGCAGATGTTCGTATTAACAAACAAATAACGGGGTCCATCCAACAAGGCATTGTTGCTTTATTGGGTATAGAAAAGACTGACACTCAAACAGAGGCTAAACGACTTATCGAGCGTATTTTAAATTATCGAATATTCGATGACCATCAAGGTAAAATGAACCTTAGTTTGCGCGATATTCAAGGCGGCTTATTACTGATTCCACAATTCACGCTAGCAGCCAACACTGATAAGGGAAATCGGCCTAGCTTTAGTCGCTCAGCTGAACCCTCTATCGCTCAACCATTGTTTAAGTTTGCCGTGCAGCATGCTCAACAGCAGCACCCTTTCATAGCGGCCGGTCATTTTGCAGCCGACATGCAAGTCACTCTGTGCAATGACGGCCCAGTTACTTTTACCTTAAAAACATCCCCGCCCAAAAAATAATGCTTTATTATGATAATCAAATTTACAAACAAAAATGCCATGCTCACACTCACTAGATTATTACTCACAAGCGTTTGTTTATCCTCACCTCTTCTAGTTCAGGCTATTGACCTGAATGAGGCCTACAATATGGCCTTAGAGCACGATGCTGAAACGCATATTGCTTATAACCAGTTATTGGCATCAAAAGAGCTTAAACCTCAAGCGTTAGCAGCGTTATTACCTAGCATCAATGCCTCCGCCTCTTCAAAAGATACTCGACAAGAAAGTGAAAATAGTTCGCCTACCTCTAGCAAAAACACTACACAGTTTCGTGATGAAGGTTTTTCTATTGCCCTTAGACAACCCTTGTTTAACTGGGGTAGCTTGGAGCGTTTTAAGCAAGCAGGAAAACAAGTCTCTAAAGCCGAAATCCAATATCGACAAGCCGAGCAAGCGCTTATTTTTCGTGTCACTGACAGCTACTTAAACACCTTACAATCAGATGTTAACCTTAAACTGGCAAACGATAATCTCAGCGCGTTTAACCGGCAACTAGACCAAGCAAAGCAACGTTTTGAGGTAGGGCTCATTGCCATTACCGATGTCCATGATGCACAGGCCCGTTATGACTTATCCGTGGCGACCCAAATAGCCGCACAAGACACTCTTTATTCTGCACAAGAGGCGTTACGTGAAATTATTCAGTCTGACCAAATTGAGTTATCGCCTTTGGCTAATGACCTTTCCCTTTCAACACCCCAGCCAAATAACATGGCAACTTGGGAGAGCACTGCTCAAACCGATAATTTAGCCATTGAAATGGCTAGGCTTGACGTCAATATTGCCAAAAAAGAAGTGAGCATTAATCGTGCAGGGCACTACCCCACTGTTGATGTTGTCGCCTCTCATACCTATAGTGAAATGGGTGGTGGCAGCACTGGTTCTGGCTTCAGAAGTGAGTCGGACAGCCTAGGCCTAGAATTAAATTTGGCTCTATTCAGTGGTGGAAAAACCCAGTCTCTTATTAAGCAGGCAGCATTTAACCACCAAGCTAGCCTAGATACATTACAGTCACTACAGCGATCAACATTAAGAGAAACCCGCGATGCTTTTCGTGGCATCACCACAAACTTACAACGTATCCAAGCCTTACGACAAGCCATTGTTTCGAATCAAAGCTCGTTAGATGCCAGCGAAATTGGTTTAGAGGTTGGAACCCGTACGATCGTTGATGTTCTCGATGCACAAAGTAATTTATCGCTTGCAAAGCTAGAGCTCACTGAAGCTAAAAAGAACTATATCCTCAGTGTTTTATCGCTAAAAAAAGCAGCAGGAGCCTTGTCCATTAATGATATACAGCAAGTTAATCAATGGCTAGTCCACTAATCATCAATAGCCAAGCCACCGTCGATTAGCGACTAGGAAGCAATAATTTCACGTCTGAGGCGGCCCATTTCATAATCGCCAAAATAACCAGGCATCCAAACGAAACAAAACCACAGGCTAGGTATAGCGCGCTATTATAGTTACCGGTTGCTTCGGCTAGGTAACCGGCAATGGTGGGCGCAACAACTTGTGGAATCCCGTAGCACATTGTTAATATCCCCATCAGTTTTGATGGCTTGCTGGGGTAAAAGCGACCCGCCATCGTTAAGACAATACTCACAATACCGATAAAGGTAAAACCATACAAAGCTGCACTCAACAAGGCGACACTCAAACTGTCGTATAGTCCAGGTAGGACAATACCAATCGCATGCACCACACATGCCACTAAAAGCGCCCGCAATACACCTGTTTGCCTAGAAACATAATCCCAAATGATGCTCGCAGGTGCTGCGGCCAACCCTAACACTAAAAAAGCAACCTCACCTTGCCCTTTTAGAGCCGCGTGATTTTCAACGATCGTCACAATATAAGTTGCACTGATAACAAACCCAAATCCCGCACAAAAATACACCAGCATCATCAACCATAAAAATCGCTTGCTAGGTGGCGTGTCCACCAGAGTGACTGTTTTTTGGGTCACTGCTGTTTTAGTTTGTGTTGGCAACCAATACCAAGCGGGTATCGCAAAAAAAACACCCACAAAACCAAGTAGCAACCACTGTTCCGACCACCCTAAGTGACTTGAACTGGCTGTTAAAATGGCAACCAGTGCTATACCAAACCCTACTCCGCTAAAATGAATACCCATTTCATGACGGTACTGATGCCTGATCAGCCAATTTAGCATCAATCCTGCTCCTATGAGTAATCCAGCCGCAGAGGCTAGACCAGCAAGGTAGCGTAAAATAGCCCATTGCCAAAAAGCATCGGCCTGTCCCATTAACACCGTTGTTAACACTGCCAATATAAGGCCGCCTCGGTAAAGCCTATCTTTAATAAATAGGTTACTGACTAAACTGGCTACCAAGGCACCGCACATATACCCAAAATAATTAATCGTGGCCAACCAACCTGCTGTTACTTTAGTTAGGCCGGCTTGCTCAAACATAATGGGAATCATCGGTGTATAAGCAAAACGTGCAACCCCCATGGTGAGCATTAAACAGAAAATGCCGGACAC
>JAHRWG010000008.1 GCA_019090295.1 Cycloclasticus sp.
ACGCTAGCTTCAGTGCGTTCATCAACCTTTTTATTGAGTATCTGCCCTAACATTGATTTTCTTGACAGGCCGACCAGAATTGGACAACCAGCCGTTTCAAACTGATCAAGGTTTTTTAATAATGACAGGTTGTTTTCTAAACTTTTTCCAAAACCAAAACCTGGGTCAATAATTATATTATCGATCCCTATTCCAGTTTTTACACAAGCATTTATTCGTTGGTCAAAAAACTGTTTAACCTCATCCACAACATGACCATAATTGGGGTCGTTTTGCATTGTTTCTGGATTCGCCTGCATATGCATAAGGCATACTGGAACACCAAGTGATGAAACCATTTCGAGAGCATTGGGCTGTCGAAGAGCCCAGACATCATTCACCATATTAGCACCTGACTTAACGGCTGCTTCCATCACTTCGGCTTTACTTGTATCAATAGATATAGTGACATTAGAGTGACGACGAATATCTTCTATGACAGGCAACACCCTTATTAATTCTTCTTCGAGAGAAATAGGCTGTGAACCAGGTCGGGTTGATTCACCACCAATATCTATTATAGAAGCACCTGCCGCCTCCATGTTCATGGCTTTTTCAACAGCCGAAGAGATGTTGGTATAACGCCCTCCATCGGAAAATGAGTCGGGCGTTACATTCAGTATGCCCATCACTTGGGGGCGTTCAAAATTCAACGATAGCACCTCTGATTATGCCTGGCTATGGTTGCTCCGCAGTTCCACCAAGGTTGGTCTTTGTTTCTACGGTTGTCTCTGTGTCTTTTTCGACATTCGCGTCACCTTGGCTTGAACCATCAATATCATCCCAATCTTGGGGAGGCTTAACATCTTCACGAGCCATTAATTGATCCAGTTGATCACTATCAAGGGTTTCGTACTTCATTAGCGCATCAGTCATAGTGTGGAGAATATCTATGTTGTCATTTAACAATGTCTTAGCGCGCACAAAATTCCTGTTGATTAACTCACGTACCTCTTGGTTAATAAGCTCTGTCGTTTCGTTAGAAACCATTTTCGCAGAACCGCCTGTATGGCCCATGGCATTTTCATCCTCAGCATAATTAAGTGGCCCTAACTTATCCGAGAAACCCCATTGCGTGATCATATTACGAGCAATTGCAGACGCCCTTTCAATATCATTAGATGCACCCGTGGTGACGGCTTCTTTCCCAAAAATAATTTCTTCTGCTAATCGGCCACCGTATAAGCTAGATAATTGGCTTTCAAGTTTTTGCTTACTAATGCTAAGTTGATCACGTTCCGGTAAAAACATCGTAACCCCCAAGGCACGGCCTCTTGGGATGATCGTCACCTTGTAGACTGGGTCATGTTCTGGGACTAGACGCCCAATAATCGCATGTCCAGACTCATGATATGCTGTACATCTTTTTTCTTCGTCAGTCATGACCAACGAACGACGCTCCGCACCCATCAGCACCTTATCTTTGGCATTTTCCATATCACTCATATCAACCAGCTTCTTGTTACCTCTAGCGGCAAACAAAGCGGCTTCATTGACCAGATTAGCTAGGTCAGCACCGGAAAAACCAGGTGTGCCTCTAGCTATTACCCCTGGTTTAACACTGTCGCCCATAGGTACTTTTTTAAGGTGAACGCTTAATATTTGCTCACGACCACGAATATCTGGTAACGGTACAACAACTTGCCTATCAAAACGCCCTGGGCGTAAAAGAGCAGGGTCAAGCACATCAGGTCGGTTAGTAGCGGCTATAACAATCACCCCTTCATTTCCAGAAAAACCATCCATTTCAACCAATAGCTGGTTAAGTGTTTGCTCACGCTCATCATTCCCACCGCCCATACCAATACCTCGGTGGCGACCAACAGCGTCAATTTCATCAATGAAGATAATACATGGGGCATTCTTTTTAGCTTGTTCAAACATGTCACGTACACGTGAGGCACCGACACCAACAAACATTTCAACAAAGTCGGACCCTGAAATGCTAAAGAAAGGAACTTTTGCTTCGCCAGCAATGGCCTTAGCAAGCAACGTTTTCCCTGTTCCTGGCGCACCAGACATAAGGATTCCACGCGGTATCATCCCACCTAGCTTTTGGAATTTAGCTGGTTCCTTTAAAAATTCAACCACCTCTGATACTTCTTCCTTCGCTTCTTGGACACCAGCTACATCAGCAAACGTCACTTTTATTTCATCTTCGGATAGAAGTTTCGCCTTACTTTTACCAAAGGACATCGCACCGCGACCACCTGCACCGCCGCCACCTTGCATTTGACGCATAAAGAAAATCCATACACCAATGAGTAGTAGCATAGGGAACCAGGAAATAAGAATGGACATTAAAAACGATTGCTTTTCAGGTTCTTTAGCAACAATTTCAACACCATTTTTCAGTAAATCATCCACTAAATGAGCATCGCCAGGGCTTCGAGTTTTGAATCGTTCACCTGCAGCGGTCTGGCCTATAATATTTGGCCCATCAATAGACACTTTACTGATTTGCCCCGCATTAACAGAGCTTATAAATTGTGAATAGCTTAATGTACTGCCATCATTTTTATCAGCACCACCAAAGTTATTAAATACAGTCATTAAAACGAAGGCGATAACAACCCACATTACAATATTCTTAACCATTTCGTTCAAAGCAATACTCCCTAAATTTCAATTAAAGCAGGCGGTCATTATGTTTCAGATAATCGTGGTGTGCCTGCTGAACTTATATGGGGCTAGGTTACTACAATTTCAAGCCTTTTGCCAAAAGGTATACTTCACGGCTACGCGCACGTGACGCTTTAGGTTTACGAATCACTACACTTAGAAATGATTTCTTTGCTTCCTTTACATATTGATCGAAGCCTTCACCTTGAAAAAGCTTTATTAGAAAAACACCTTTAGGCGCTAAACTATTAATTGCAAAATCCAATGCTAAGTCTGCCAAATACATTGACTTGGGCTGATCAACTGCTTTGCTTCCGCTCATATTAGGTGCGATATCAGACATCACTAAATCGATAGGCTTTGCATCAATGATCGTTTGAAGCTGTTCAAAAGTTGAATCTTCACTAAAGTCACCCTTGATAAAATCAACTCCATTTATCGGTTCAATGTCTAGCAAATCCAATGCTATAACGTGCCCCTTGGATCCAACTCTTTTAACCGCGTATTCCGACCAACCTCCAGGTGCCGCCCCTAAATCAACGATTATTTGATTCGCCCTGATAAGCTTGTCTTTTTTATCAATCTCTTCTAATTTGAAAACAGCTCTTGAACGTAAGCCTAGTAATTGAGCTTTTTTGACATACTCATCACTAAAGTGCTCATCAAGCCATTGCTGTTTATTTTTATGCTTTGTCATTTTGAACCACCTAAATTCATCGAATCGCCAATATTACAGCGTGCATTAACATGGAAAACCACGCCAAGCTAAACATTTAGGTGTAAAATGCACACCCCACTTCAACACCTACCAATAAACATTATGGCACTGTCCACACAACAAAAGAAAAAACTTAAATCTCACGCTCATAGCTTAAAACCAGTTGTACGACTAGGACAAGCTGGGCTGAGTGAAACTGTACTTGATGAAATTGAACAGGCGATTGAGCATCACGAATTAATTAAAGTAAAAATATCGGCTGCCGACCGCGACGAAAAGAAAGCCCTTATCCAAGAAATTGCTGAAAAAACCCAATCTGATCTAGTTCAAGCAATCGGTTTTATGGCTATTTTTTACCGTGAAAATTCTGATAAAAAAGTTTATTCGTAACGAACTGCGGTAACCTCATATTCCGTAATACCTGCAGGCGCTTTAACTTCGGCAACATCACCTTCTTCTTTGCCAATAAGCGCCTTTGCAAAAGGAGATGCATAAGATATTAAGTTATTTTTAATATCGGCTTCATCTTCACCAACAATCGTATAAGTGATCACTGCTTCAGTTTCAATGTTTTCCAGCTCCACAGTACAACCAAAAACCACTTTACCATTAGCATTTAAGCTAGCAACATCAATAACTTGCGCATTACCCAGTTTACTTTCAATATCACGCACGCGTGCTTCAACTAAACCCTGTTCCTCACGTGCTGCGTGATACTCTGCATTTTCCTTCAAATCACCATGTGCACGAGCATCAGCTATAGCCTCGGTTATTCTAGGGCGCTTCACATTCTTAAGTTCATCTAGCTCATTTTTTAAGTTCTGAGCACCCTTTAACGTTAACGGTGTTTTATTCATTCTATAGTCCTAACGATTAATGACGCGCTTGTAGTGCGTGTAGCTCTCTTACTTCCTTAACACTGATATCAGCGAGGGCATCGACAGTTGCTTTAGCACCTGCAATGGTGGTGCAATAAGTTGCTTTATTTTGTAAGGACTCACGACGAATTGGAAATGAGTCGACAATGGCTTGTTTACCTTCTGTGGTATTCACGACCAATTGAATACTTTCATTCTTAATAACATCTACAATATGTGGTCGCCCTTCATTCACCTTGTTCACGACTGTGCATTTAATACCCACTGCTTTAAATGCAACTGCGGTACCACCAGTCGCTAGAATTTCTTTGCCACGTGATTGTAGTGTTTTTGCTACCTCTATCGCTTTTTCTTTATCGGCATCACGAACACTGAACAACACTTTCTCTTTATCACATAACTCAATACCAGCCGCACGTTGAGATTTACCAAAGGCTTCGCCAAAGGTATCACCAACGCCCATTACTTCACCGGTTGATTTCATTTCTGGGCCAAGCAATGGATCAACATTTGGGAATTTCACAAACGGGAATACAGATTCTTTAACTGAGAAATAATCAGGAATAATTTCTACCGTCGCGCCCTGCTCAGCCAATGATTGCCCCGCCATACAGCGTGCAGCAATTTTAGCCAACGGATAACCCGTTACTTTTGAAACAAATGGAACCGAACGTGATGCTCGTGGATTAACTTCTAAAATATAAACATCATCGCCTTTAATCGCGAACTGAATATTCATTAAACCTAACACACCAAGCCCTTGTGCCAATTGCTTGGTTTGTACACGCATTCTGTCTTGAATATCTTGGCTCAAATCGAAAGGAGGCAATGAACAGGCTGAATCACCCGAGTGTACACCCGCTTGCTCAATATGTTCCATGATGCCGCCAATCAACAAATCTTTACCATCAAAAACCGCATCAACATCCACTTCAACCGCATCATCAAGGAAGCGATCTAATAATACCGGTGAGTCATTCGACACGCTAACAGCTTCACGCATATAGGTGCGCAATTCAGATTCATCATATACAATTTCCATTGCACGACCGCCAAGTACATAGGAAGGCCTAACCACCAGTGGGTAACCAATTTCTTCCGCTAATAAAACAGCTTTTTCTGGGTCACGTGCAGTTCTATTAGGTGGTTGTAACAAACCTAAACGTTCAACTAATTGCTGGAATAATTCACGATCTTCTGCCAAATCAATCGCCTTAGGTGAGGTACCAATAATGGGCACACCTGCAGCTTCCAAGGCTTCTGCCAGTTTTAATGGTGTTTGACCACCATACTGCACAATAACGCCTTTTGGTTTTTCAATATTAACCACTTCAAGTACATCTTCAAGTGTTAACGATTCAAAATACAAGCGATCTGATGTGTCAAAATCGGTTGAAACGGTTTCTGGGTTACAGTTAACCATGATCGTTTCATAACCATCTTCACGCATCGCTAAAGCCGCATGCACACAGCAGTAATCAAACTCAATGCCTTGACCAATACGGTTTGGTCCGCCACCTAATACCATTATTTTATCGCGGTCGGTTGGGTTAGATTCGCACTCTTCCTCATAGGTAGAATACATATAAGCCGTGGGCGATGAAAACTCACCCGCACAGGAATCAATTCGCTTATACACAGGACGAATATCTAAACCATGACGGTGCGCTCTAAGCACTGACTCATCAACCTTCAATAATGTCGCTAAACGCTCATCGGAGAAACCTTTGCGTTTTAGACGCCACATCGTTTTAAAATCAATCGCTGCTAAAGAAACACCTTCAAGTGCCGCTTCTTCATTTAATAAGTCTTCAATTTGCACCAAGAACCAACGGTCAATTTTGGTTTGGTTAAAAATACTTTCTAAGCCATAACCTTTTCTAAACGCATCAGCCACGTACCAAATACGATCCGCACCTGGCTGTTGAATCTCATGTCGCAAGACCGCGTCAACGTCAGCATCATCCAAGTTAACAATTGGATCTAGGCCGCTCATGCCCGTTTCAAGGCCGCGAAGCGCTTTTTGTAGAGATTCTTGAAATGTACGCCCCACTGCCATTACTTCACCAACTGACTTCATTTGAGTCGTTAGGCGGTCATCTGCCATCGGGAACTTTTCAAAAGTAAACCGAGGTATTTTGGTGACAACGTAATCGATAGAGGGTTCAAATGAAGCAGGTGTTGTGCCGCCTGTAATTTCGTTACTAAGCTCATCTAATGTGTAGCCAATAGCCAGTTTGGCCGCCACTTTAGCAATTGGAAAACCGGTTGCTTTTGAGGCCAATGCTGATGAACGTGACACACGCGGGTTCATCTCAATAACAATCATTTCTCCATTGTCCGGGTTGATCGCAAATTGTACGTTTGAACCACCTGTATCAACACCAATTTCACGCAGCACATCAACCGATGCGTTACGCAGTATTTGGTATTCTTTGTCAGTAAGGGTTTGTGCGGGTGCAACAGTAATCGAGTCGCCGGTATGCACACCCATAGGGTCAAAATTTTCAATCGAACAAATAATAATGCAGTTATCTTTATGGTCACGCACCACTTCCATCTCGTACTCTTTCCATCCGAGCACAGACTCTTCGATTAACAGCTCATTGGTAGGCGATAAATCTAAGCCACGTGTACATATCTCAATGAATTCTTCGCGGTTGTACGAAATACCACCGCCACTACCACCCATGGTAAATGAGGGACGGATAATCGTTGGAAAACCGATTGAATCAAGCGCTTCAAATGCCTCATCCATACTATGAGCAACAAAGGAGCGCGGTGTGTTTAAGCCGATTTTCGTCATCGCCTTTTTAAACAAGTCTCTATCTTCTGCCTTATCAATGGCTTCTTTAGATGC
>JAHRWG010000203.1 GCA_019090295.1 Cycloclasticus sp.
GATCTACACCCTAGAGTTCGTCGGCAGCGTCAGATGTGTATAAGAGACAGGACTGACACAATGGGGCTACTGGCCGGAGGCGAAACGTCTTTTTTCCTTGAAGGTATCGATGAAGGTAATGAAATCGGTAGCATGGCTCAGGCAGTTAATGTCTTTCGTGAAAATGCTGTGGAGATGCAAAATTTAAAGGTTAAAGCTGACGAGCTAGCCTTTATTTCTTTAGGGCTAATTAAAATTTCAGAGATCTGCAAAGGGGCATTAAAGTTTGAAGAACTCGGTGCGTTAGTGTGTCAGTTTTTAGCTGATACCCTTTCTGCCCCAGCCCTCTCTTTTTACGTGGTTAAGGGCAAGGTATTACAGCTTTCAGGTGGTTATGCGCTCAGTAAGTCTAAAAGTAAGAATGAGATTGTTGAGTTTGGGGAAGGCCTAGTTGGACAAGCAGCCATGGGAACTAAGGTGCTTGTAATTTCAGACGTCCCTGGCGACAGTTTTCAAATATCATCATCACTGATGACATCGAAGTCGAGAGTTCTTTATTTTGTTCCTCTTATCGCAAGTGATGAGATTGTTGGTGTCATCGAGATTGGTTTGTTTTGTTCACTTTCGAAAGCAGAATATATGTTACTAGATGCTTTGCGGGAGCCGCTAGGTAGCCTGGTCCAGGATCAGAAAACGCGATTAAGCATTCAAACCCAATATGAGCGACTTGAAGTTAGTGAAAAGAACCTTGCTAGCAGCCTTATAGCCGCTGAAACAGCCAATAAATCTAAAAGTGAATTCCTTGCTAACATGAGTCATGAAATCCGCACCCCGATGAATGGGGTGATTGGCATGACTAATCTATTATTAGGCACATCGTTAAATCAAGATCAGCATACCTTCGCCAAAACAGTCAAGAACAGTGCCGAATCGCTGATGGCTATTATTAATGATATTCTAGATTTTTCCAAAGTCGAAGCAGGAATGCTTGAGCTGGAACTCATTGAGTTTGACATGGGTTTGATGATACATGAACTCGCGAGTACCTTGGCGTTCCGAGCAGACGAAAAAAAGTTGGAGTTGATCTGTCCAGCTAACCCCGTTCAGCACCAGTGGTTCAAAGCTGATGCTGGGCGTATTCGTCAGATTATCAATAACTTGGTGGGAAATGCCATCAAATTCACTCAGCATGGAGAAGTTGCGGTCTATTACACCGTACTCGACCGGGCGCACGAACAGAAAGATGGACACAGTTTAGTGCGTTTTGATATTACTGATACAGGTATTGGTCTTACTGAAGAACAGCAGGTCGGACTTTTTGAACGATTTACTCAAGCGGATAGTTCTACTACCCGTAAATATGGAGGTACTGGGCTAGGGCTATCTATCAGCAAACAGTTGGTGGAATTGATGGGCGGTGAGATAGGTTTTGAAAGTACTCTAGGCAAAGGCTCTACATTTTGGTTTACGTTGAATCTCGCTAATGTAATGACTAAAACACAGCAACCCCTCGCGTCCGACTTGCGTGAACAGAAAGTTCTGGTAGTGGATGACAACCTTACCAATCGTACCTTACTGAGCCATTTACTGACGACTTGGCAAGCAGAAAGCATCTTGGTTGAAAGCGGTGAAAAGGCGCTTCAAACCTTACGAGCTGCGGCAGAAAAAGGTCAACCCTTCCATATTGCGATACTTGACATGCAAATGCCCGAGATGGATGGAGTTCAATTGGGCACTGCGATCAAAGGCACCCCTGAGGCTCCCAGCACTTTAGCTGACACCCACCTGATAATGCTCACCTCACAAGGGCAACGGGGCGATGCCAAAAAAGCATTGGCAGTGGGTTTTGATGCTTATCTTAATAAACCCATCAATCAAACTGCTCTTTACAGCACTCTACTGCAAGTAGCTGGGATAGCCGGGCGTGAAGCGCCACAGGTCACTGCAGACACAAGCATGGTGTTGCCACAATTCAATGCACGTGTCTTAGTAGTGGAAGATAATGTCACGAACCAAATGGTTGCCAAATTTATTCTCGAAGACTTTGGGCTTAACACTGACCTTGCGGCCAATGGAGAAGAGGCTCTACACGCATTGGAAAATTTACCCTATGATTTAGTCCTTATGGATTGTCAAATGCCTGTAATGGATGGTTTTGATGCGACTATTCGTATTCGTGACCCGCAATCAAGGGTTCGCAATAGAGCCATACCTGTTGTCGCGATGACCGCTAACGCGATGCTAGGTGATCGTGAAAAATGTCTTGCGGTTGGCATGAACGATTTCATTCCTAAGCCGGTGGAGCCCGATAAACTTCAGCGTGTATTGGAACTCTGGTTAAGCAAATAAAACCCAGTATGCATGTTAATTAATCAGCATGAGATTGTTGGTTTTCATTAAACATTAACAGATTAACCCGAAGCATCAGTTACTTCGACCCCTTTGACGGGGTTTTAATATATTAATTCAACACTTGACCCCTAGAACCATTATTATGGGGTGACCCCCATGTTCAAGAATCAAGTGCACCACCCCTGCTAGAATTCAAATGTCATCATTATTATGGGGTGAACTATGTCACGACGCTACACTCA
>JAHRWG010000204.1 GCA_019090295.1 Cycloclasticus sp.
AGGTTCAACTTCCTCACAAATGCTTGATAATCCTGTAGTCTCATTGCCGATATCCCACCCATACCTTGCTGCTTAAACCCTGCTACATAGTCATCACGGTAACTCTTTAATTTTTCTAATTGCTCTTTGTTATCTCTTTGCTTTTGAACCGATTCTGCTAACTGCCCTGCTGCAGCTGCCTCCCTTCCTTCTGCAATTTTTTTAACTGGTTCTAACCTTTTAGATTTTTTCAAACGACCCCCATCACACATTCACACAACTTAATTAAAACTAACTAGACAATTCAATGACACCCTTTAAGGCATTCAAGCTTCCCTCAAAGTCCATTGCTTCATTTTGCTGCTGTTGTAAAAAATTCAACATTGGATCGTGAAGGTTTATTGCATTATCGATCACTGGATTGGTCCCACTTTGGTAAGCTCCAACACTTATTAGGTCAACATTTTGCTGGTAGGTTGAGTTAATCTTACGGAAATCTCTAGCTATATTCTGGTGATTATCTGAAACCACTTCACTCATCAAACGGCTAACTGAGGCTTCCATATCAATGGCAGGAAAGTGACCAGATTCCGCCAAGCCGCGAGATAAATGTATGTGCCCATCAAGGATTGCTCGACTAGCATCTGCAATGGGGTCATTCGAGTCATCACCTTCTGTTAAAACGGTATAAAACGCAGTAATCGAACCACTCCCTTGATCGGAGTTTCCCGCCCGCTCAACTAAGGCAGGTAACTTACTAAAAACAGACGGTGGGTAACCTTTGGTCGCTGGTGGTTCGTTTATCGCTAGGGCTATTTCACGTTGTGCTTGCGCAAAGCGTGTTAGTGAGTCCATTAATAACAAGACACTCTTCCCTTGGTCACGAAAGTATTCAGCAATACTGGTTGCTAGCATCGCTCCATGCATACGCATCAGTGGGGGGTGATCTGCAGGCGTTGCCACGACTACGGCTCTAGCTAGACCTTCTGGCCCTAATGTTTTTTTAACAAATTCACTTACTTCTCGTCCACGTTCACCGATCAAGCCGACGACAATTACATCTGCTTTCGTGTAGCGAGTCATCATCCCAAGCAGCACACTTTTACCAACACCACTTCCAGCAAAAAGGCCTAAACGCTGTCCTCGGCCAACGGTTAGTAGTGCATTAATTGCCCGTATCCCTACATCCAGGGGCTCCGATATAGGTTTACGCTTTAGTGGGTTTAAGGGACGACCATATAGCGGCACGGTTTCTGTTGTTTGGACCGGCCCCAGCCCATCAATAGGCTTTCCTGAACCATCGATAACACGCCCGAGTAACGCTTTCCCAACATGCGCCATACTCGTTAACCCTAGAGGGATAACACGACAATCTTGTTCAAGCCCTCTAATATCACCAGTTGGCATTAAGAATAGGCGTTCTCCAGAAAAGCCAACCACTTCTGCTTCAGTTTGTTTGCCATCAACAGTTTCTATCATACAACGCCCCCCTATTGTTGAACGGCAACCGACTGCTTCGAGCGTCAGCCCTACCATTCGAGTCAGCTTACCCTCAACAACCAATTGCGCAGGGCCATCCAATCTTTCCTGCCAGCTTGTCATATGTTCTAGCCAATTACTCGCTCGTTTTTTTATGTAACTAGGGGTGCTCATGCAAGCCCACGCTCATCACCCAATGCTTGTATGATAATGGTCGATAAGCGCTTTTCTACGGTTGCATCGATCGTGGAGGCATCCGTAATAACTCGGCAACCACCCGGGCTAATAACTGGGTCGCTGATGACTGCCCAACGAGCTTGATCAACACTATCCAGTGACAATGATGATTTAACCAGTTCAGCATCATCTGGGTGTAAAAATAGTTGAATATTTTGTGAACTAGAGGGAAGTGCCGCCAAGGCTTCTTTTACAATGCCAACCACTTGACCTGAGTCTGTTTTAATTTCTCGGCGAATAACATGTTTTGCAATATTGATAGCCAATGCCGCTATTTCATTTTCAACCTGCTCATCTAAGTCTTTAAATGGCTCGCCAATGGCTACCATAATCGCACTTAATTGCTGGATCTTTTTCTGAACTTGCGACTCACCCAACTTAAGCCCTTTTTCAAGACCTTCTTGAAAGCCTTTTTCTGAAGCCTCCGCCATCACTTGCTGCTGAAGTTTTTCAAGATCACCAGCTGTCATCGCTTTCACTTGCGTAATGTCAACATCTGTACCTGATGTACTACCAAATGATGGTACCGTCCACTTATTGACGTCTTCTGATGGTTGTTTAGACAAAGTCATCGCCTCCCCCGCCACCTAACGATATTTCTCCTGAATCTGACAGACGCCTTGCGATCACTAATATTTCTTTTTGCGCCGCTTCAACATCCGAGACCTTCGCTGGTGGCGCTGCTTCCATGTCATCAGCCAACATTTCTGCTGCTCGTTTCGACATATTAGCAAACACTTTCTCTTTTAACGCTTCTTCAGCACCTCTTAAAGCCAGGGTCAGAACATCCGTAGACACTTCCTTCAACAACCCTTGAATACCCCGATCATCAATATCAATAAGGTTCTCAAATACAAACATTTTATCTTGTATTTTCTGCCCGACTGTCTCGTCGGCTTCAACAACAGAATCAATTAATTCTGCACTCACAGAGCCTTCCATAAAGTTCAGAATGTTTGCAGCTGTCTGTATTCCGCCCATGTTTGCAGTTTGTGCTCCTGAATTACCGGATAGCTGCTTTTCCATAATCGTATCCAATTCTTGAAGGGCATCTGGCTGAACACCTTCTAAAACGGCCACTCGCATCAACACATCTGGCCTTAATCGTGGTGATAAATACCCCAATGTTTCTGCGGCTTGATCACTGTCTAAATAGGATAAAACAATTGCAATAATCTGAGGGTGTTCCAAGTGAACTAAATCGGCAATGGATCTTGGATCCATCCATTTTAATTGCTCCAAACCTTTGGAGTTCCTACCTAATAAAATGCGATCAATGACCCCACCAGCTTTATCTGCGCCAAGGGCATTTGTTAAGACATTTTTAATGTATAGGTCGGAGTCGATTCCTAAAGCCGTTTGGCCACCAATTGCCGTTATAAAACCACCAACAACTGTATCAAGCATCTCCGTGGTAATATTTTCCAGTGTTGCCATCGCAGACCCAACCATTTGGACTTCTTTAGGCCCCATATGCTTCATAACACCTGCCGCGTGCTCCTCACCTAGCGATAATAGAAAAACAGCAGCCTGCTCAACACCATTTAACGCTTCTTCACTTTTATGTCCTTCAGCCATTACTCTTGTATCCACGTTTTCATTACTTGAGCAACCCGTTTAGGGTCTTCACCCGCAATTTTTTGAGCTATTTCTAATCGTTGCTCATAACTTTTGGGACCTTCCAGCTTCATTAGCTCTTCATCTTCTGGGCTATCCAAACCCAAAGCCCCACCTGGTAACGCTTGCTGCATTCCAGCCTGTGGCATGCCATCAGGGCCAATGACTGCAGCTTGTCCTGCCTGAGGTAATTGAGTGACCACCGGACCAGCCAGTAAACTTTTGATAGTCGGTCTCAGGACGACGAAAATCAACAGTAGTGCAAAAATTCCACCCACAGCTTGTTTTGCTGCATCGAGCACCCAAGGTTGCTCCAATAAAGGTATTTCTGGCAAGTCTTCCACTACATCAGGCCGTTTAAATGGAATATTGGTAACCGTTACCCGATCTCCTCTCAACTCATCAAAACCGATTGCTTCCTTCACCAGTGTAGAAAACTGCTTTAGTTCATTAGGGCTGTAAACTTCCGAACCAATGACACCCTCATCGGATATTGTTTGCTTATTATCAATAACGACTGCCAGAGTGACACGTTTTACCCGACCAGTTGACAATTTTGTATGACTGATTTTCTTATCTAGCTCGTAATTTTTTATTGCCCTTTTATTGCTATTCATGGTCTGAGCGGATCCACCCCCTTCTCCACTTGCACCCAGCACCTCTGGCGCCACACCTGCTGGTGGTGGTTGATTAGATAACGCACCAGGAACACCACCTGCACTTCCTAATTGATTATTTTCTTCTGTTATCTGTTCGCTTCTTAATGCCGGCAAGTCGGGGTTAAATTGCTCCTGTGTTTGCTCGGTTTCTGTAAAATCCACATCCACGGAGGCCGAGGCCCGTATGGATTCCTCACCAACAATAGGCAATAAAATACTTTCCACCCGACGAATAAGGTGTTCTTCTACACCTTGTTTATATTCAAACTGATTATTCGTCATAGACATGCTGTCAGTTGCTGTCTTCGAACTGAGTAATGCTCCCTTTTGATCCACAATTGTTACTTGTGCCGTTTCTAGCTGTGGCACAGCTGAAGACACTAAATGAAGAATAGCCGCTACCTCACCTTTATCTAACGTGCGCCCTTGATGCATATCAATAACGACTGATGCACTCGGCTTTTTTCGATGCCTAAGGAAAACAGATTGTTTAGGAATAGCTAATAAAACACGTGCTGAACGCACACTTTGTATGGTCACTATCGAGCGTGCTATCTCACCCTCTAATGCGCGTCTGATGCGAACCTTCTCAATTGAATGGCTTGAGCCAAAACCCATGTCCTTATCTAGCAGTTCAAACCCTTGCCCCCCGCCACGCGGTAAGCCCAGCCCTGCAAGCTTCAAACGTAATTCATCCACTTGGCCAGATGGTACTAAAACTGTTCCTGCAGCAATTTTATAGTCAACCCCTGATTGCTGAAGCCCGGATACCACTGCATTCATTTCACGGTCACCTAAACTACTATAAAGCGAACTATAGTTAGGTGTTTGCGACCATAAAACAACAGCCACACCTAAGGCAACGCTAATCGCTAAAGCAAGCATGACACCTAACTGTCGCACCATCATATTAGCTGGTTGGGCTTGAACACTTGTCGGCTGAGTAGGTGTCGCCATTATTTACTCCTTACCATTTCTGCTTGCTTGTTGACATTTTCTCTCATCACTACATGCTCATCCGCATCACTTCTTTATATGCATCCACTAACTTATTTCTTGTTTGCACGACCGTCTGAAAGGATAAGTTTGATTTTTGAAGGGAAACCATCACTTCTGCTAAACTGGCATCTGTTTCACCTTTAATAAAGGCTTCGGACAAGGCACCCGCCTTCTGCTGCGTGTTATTAACCGCTTCAATTGACTGGCTAAGCATGGTCGAAAATGAAGCTGGGTTTGACGCCTCAGATTCTACAGCCATTCCAGTTGCTTGAACGGACATAGATCTCATTTGTGCTAAAACACTGTTAATTTCCATACTGCTCATCTTGCTCTCCTTTTAAACGTTCTGTCTATCACTGTTATTTGAAATAAAACTTAAGCGGGGATCTCAACACCGGCATTTCTCATTCGGGCAATTTTATAACGCAAAGTTCTTGCACTTATCCCCAAACGCTCAGCGGTATTTTTTCTACTGCCATTAGCGGTAACCAATGTGTCTAAAATCAACCTATCTTCAACTGCCTTAACACCTGTCTCTTATACACATCTGACGCTGCCGACGAACTCTAG
>JAHRWG010000009.1 GCA_019090295.1 Cycloclasticus sp.
CACCCTAGAGTTCGTCGGCAGCGTCAGATGTGTATAAGAGACAGCCTATACAAAACGCACCCTCTCTCTTAGTTGGCCTACTTCTTGTTTGGCTAGCCCCTAACAGTAATGAGATCTTTTCAAAAAAAAGAGCATCACGCTCTCTACAAACACGTTACCAATGGCTCCCCAACCTCTCTTCAGCTGTCGTGTTTTCTTTACTGGGCTTTACTGCCATTCTATACCTAGCTCGAGCCCAAGAATTTTTGTACTTTCAATTTTAATATGCGACATAACCACTATCTGTTTATTTTCTTAGGGTCGTTTGTTCTCCTATGCATGTTATCAATATCACTATCATTCTATGCCAATCCTTACGGAGTAAGGTTTTCCCAAGAAAAGCACGACATATATAATTATTTTGGAGGCACACGAACTGCTAAAGCAATACATATTCAAGAGGGTAGTTACGATGCTTTTATATTAGGGTCGTCTCGCTCAGAAATTGGAATAGACCCAACACATGCCCTTTGGGGGGGATTAAGTACTTATAACGCATCTCTTGCTGGCAGTAACTTTGTAGAAACCTACAAGGTTTTTCAAACCGTTATCCAGCAAAAAAAACCTAAACTAATAGTGCTTGCTCTCGACTATAGCCTTTTTTCTGGTGCACGCTCAACAAGTGGTGACTTTAATTTATCTAGGTTTGAAGATTCAAATAGCTCATTCTCCTCCTTCTTTAAAGAACACCTTAGTAAAGATTCAATTGAAAAATCTTTTCGCGCCCTAAAGTACTCCATAAAGGGTCTACCACCTAAACATTACCAAGGGCAAAAAAATGGCTCTCTTACCTTCACCAAGGTTATTAACGAGAATGGACAGCACCACCTAGTTTTCAATACCATTTTCAAAAAAGTCATCACTAATAGTGAGGCCTACCCCCAAGAAGGTTTTTCAAGCAGCAGGATAAATTTACTGAAAGAACTTGTAAAGTACTGCTCTGACCAGAAAATCCAGCTAATTATTTTTATTTCGCCCGTCCATGCGCTACAACTAATGACTTTCAAGCAGATAGGTATCTGGGAAAATTTTCTTAGTTGGAAAAAAGAGTTATCCAACATTTCAGACACCTACCCAGAAACCCCTATTTATGACTTCACCGACTTCAGTGCATTTATAAGCGAAGAAGTCCCCTCTAATGCAAGCGATACGACCATGCAATGGTTTTGGGAAACGTCTCACTATAAAAACACTCTAGGCAATCTTATCTTAAATAGAATTCTAACTCTAGATGGCGGGGACTTAAGCACTCCCTTTGGCAGTAAGTTAAACCAGGAAAACATTCATAGTGAACTGACAAAACAACGCTTAAACTTAGATTTGTACGAGCAAAAACATGAAGCGTTGCTTAATCATGTCAAGGCGCTAATCAAAGAAAGTAGATAACCTACTCACTTTACCTTGAGTTCACATATAATCGCTCATAATTAAAAAACTCGAAGTCTGCCTGATACCTTTTAAAAACTTTATTCTCCAGCTCACTATCATACCCCTCAAGGTGATTTTCAGTGTTCAGGCTTACCGTGCTGTTCTTATGGGCTGGCTTTCCCAAGTTAAACAGCTTGTTTAACTCTGACCAGTCTTCATCAAAACTCTCCAAGTGACCAATAAACTCAGGGATTACACTCCCTTCATATGTTAGAAACCAGCTTTGCGAACGTAGATGCCTATCAATTTTTTCATCGGGTATAGCACAAACAATATCAACAAATTCTCCGAACTCCATTCCTAGTGTCATGCCATGATTCCAAAAAATATTCTTTTCACCGTTATCTAAAGGTTGCAGTATTTTATTTTTGTACGCTGAATATAAGCGGCCATAAGGATTTCTAACAAAAGCAAAAACAAAAGCATTAGCCGATAGGGTATGTAATTCTTTACGCGTAGCATGAAATGCAGTCTTTTTTTCCACACTCTTTATCCACTCTTTATCCCAGCTTAAAGGTTTAGCTACTCCTTCGCAGTCAGCATAATAATTTGCCAAACATTGTTGAATCGAACGTGTTGCAACTTTCGGAATTTGGATATATGCAACATTTAAGTCTTTCAAAAGCCAAACTTCTGGAGTCTCACGCTGAATTTTTCTATTACGTTTCCAGCTATCTCGAAGTTTCTTTAAATTAATTATCATCTAGTAGTAAAAGAATTTTCTTAAAAAAATATGGGGCGTCTTTGATCTTCAATGGCCAGCTTAATAGAAATCGTTTTATATCTTTTTTAAACTGTCTAGTGAAGCGTTGGAGCGACTGGTTTGCTTTCATCCCATCTAAATCTATGAATAACGCACCACTAGATGGGCACAATATATTTTGTGCTTTTAAATCACCGTGACTAATTTGACTACGTTTTAGTAATACAAACAAATTATATAGGTTTTTTGCCCAGGTCATTTTTTCTTGCTCGGTAAAGCATTCACCTTCAAATACCTCCCAAGCTTGAGGTGCATCAATATATTCAGATAGCAAATATGAACGCCTTCTTAACAGCCCCCATCGTTCTTCTATAAGTGCGTATGAGGTTGCAGTAGGTATACCTAGCATTTCAAGCAACAACCCATTTCTCCACGATACTGCAGCTCGTGACCATTTCAAACCTCTAATGATAGCGTGGATTGGTTTTTTAATGTTATAGCGTTTTAATACGTATGTTTGGTCTGAAATCTCTACCAGTGCGACAGTTGCCGTTTTCCCATCCTTCAACAATGAACCACTTTCAATTAAGGCATCTGGATTGGATAGTGCTATCTCAAGTTCTTTGGTATATCCATCACGCTTAGCAACTAAAAACCTTGAGCTACTACTTTTACAAATATAGGCCGTACATTCTCTAAATACTTTTTTATCAATAAAACGCTTTTGCCGCCAACGACGCTGCTTTAACAATAGCTGCTGCCATCGTTTTTCATCTAACACAATACGTTGATTTAAAACCGTTAGCGAATCTACTAATGCTTGATAAGCAACGGCATCCCTAGTGACCGGGAATTGCGCATATAAAAGCGCTATATTGTTGATAGATCGCTTATTATTAAGTGACGAGCTTAGCTGTTTAATGTCACCTGCATCAATGATAAACACCTGATTCTTGCGTAATAAAAAATTACCTAAGTGCTGGTCTTTTATGTCGAATCCCGCTTTATGACAAGCGAGCATCAAAGTAGTCGTTTCTGATATAACCGACTGAAACTGACATTCAGTCGGCTTATTTTCTAGCCAACTTAATAACGATATAGCTTCAGCTATATAGTCGATGATAAGCACTGTAAAGTCACTCTGCTGATACACTTTGAGTAACGCTGGGGTATTTACACCTGCCTCAAGTAATGCGTTCAGTACTTGCTGCTCTTTGCTGGCATATTTAGCAAACCCATTACCGTAAAAGAATTTAGCAATAACAGTGTTACCTTGCCAAGTTGCTCGGCACGTGAGTCTTTTTTTGGGTAAGTGCCGCAAACTTTCTTCTAATATTAACTCTAAGCCTTCCGTCTTTATTTGAGTTGACTCAGACTCGCTATGTACCCAGGCCTCTATTTGCTCGCTAACTTTTGGTGCTGTAGGCATCATGACATTAAAGACTCTAGCTTATTCCAGACATATGTTGCAGATAATTTTTCGTAACACGCAAACTTAACACTAGATTCACCGACATAAACACATTCTTTCTTTAAGCAAGGAGAGCAGTCAAATTTTGCTTGCAAGGCTTTATTTTTATCCCCCATCGTACCGGTTAATTTAGCACTGGTTGACCCATACAAACTTACCAAGGGCGTACCACATGCTGCTGCTAAATGCGCTAAGCCGCTATCAACGCCTACCACGCCTTGCGCATGCATTAAGACCGCTGTTAAGTTTTTAATACTTGAGCGAGGTAAAACATGAGCACTGCTTGATGCCTGACACAACATGTCTGCTCGCTGCTTTTCTTGTTCATTGCCCCACGGAATGTAAACATTAAAGCCAGCATCAACGGCTAATGAGACCAATTCTTTCCAATAAGCTTCTGGCCAATGTTTGCTTTCCCAAGTCGTCCCATGTAAAAAAACCAGATAGGGCTTTTCTAATCCAACGGGCCGTTTAAAGTTTGTTTTGTCCAAGCCGTACGATAATTCGTCCACTACCAAATCGTATCCCAGCAGTTGAGCAAATAATTGTCGAACACGAGCAATGGCATGCTGCCCTTTAGCCACATCAACCGTTTCTTGGTAAGCCATAGAAGCTAAGGGTTCGCGGCAACTTGTTTTTGATAAACCGCAACGTTTACCATTAGCAAAACGAGTTAAAAACGCACTTTTTATCAAGCCTTGTGCATCTATTACCAAGTCATAGGGTTCTTGCTGAATAGTCTTTATAGCGGCTCGAATTTCTGCACGGGAAGCCCAAGGGTTTTTACGCCAGCGACGTATTGAAACAGGAATAACACGGTCAACACTTGGGTGTAAGCGGGGAATATCTTGGAATGAATCCTCCACTACCCAATCAAATGAAATATTATCAATCGCTTTTGCCGCATCGGTTAACGCAGGTAAGGTATGAATAACATCACCCAGTGACGACGTTTTAATAACCAGTACTTTCATCGGCTAAGCGCTCAATTAAGCCGTATCAATTAACGACTCAACTCGCTCTGGGGTAATACCACGTAAACAATCAAGATGCTCCAAAGGACACTCGCGTTTAAAACAAGGCGAGCAATCTAGGTTCAAACTAATGATCTCCGCATCGGGATGCAGCGGTGGAGTAAAGTTTGGATCAGATGATCCGTATAGAGCAATTGTTTTAATATTAAGCGCTGCCGCTACGTGCATTAAGCCAGAATCATTACTCACCACCACGTCGCATAAAGACATTAAGTCTAGCGCTTCAGTTAAGCTGGTTTTTCCCGCAAAGTCTTGGCATAAACCACCCGATAACTGGTTAATCTTCTCGCTAACGGGTATATCTTTGGCTGAACCAAACAGGTATACCTGCCAACCCTTTGCCAACGCATCTTTAGCCACTGCGGCATAATGCTCTTCTGGCCAACGTTTAGCTGGTCCATATTCAGCGCCAGGGCATAAACCCAGCACTTTGGAAGAATGATCAGCAATAGCAAATTTTGCCGCCACTTTCTCTACACTCGCAGGGTCGATCAGCAAGCGAGGCTGAGGAATAACGGGTAATTCATCGCTAGGATCAAACGCTAAGGCGACAAAACGCTGAACCGTCTTTGTTAGAAACAACTTATCCAGTTTTCGGGAATTATTTAATAAGCCCCAGCGCATTTCACCCAAATAGCCTGTACGCTTTTTAATATTCGCATAATAAGGCGTTACCGCTGACTTCCATGAGTTTGGTAGCACGATGGATTCATCGTAGCCCTCGCCTATTAGGCTTTTGCCCAAGGCTTTTCTTCCCTTAAAGTCAAACTGTCCATGACCTAGTGGCATAACAATTGCTTTACGCACTTCGGGCATACGTTCAATAAGTGCCAATGACCACTCAGGGGCTAACACATCGATGGAACAATTTTTATGACGCTGTTTAAGTGCCATAAATAAACTTTGCGCCATCACCATATCGCCGACCCATGAAGGGCCGACAATCAGTATACGATAAACTGTCGAGGTCAATTAAGGGTTAAACCTTTGTAAGCCAGTCACTGTGCTCAGGTGAGCGACCTTGAACGGCGTCAAAGTAAAGTGTCTGCAAACGCTCAGTAATTGGTCCACGACCACCATTCCCAATGGTACGGTCATCCACTTCACGAATCGGTGTTACTTCGGCAGCTGTACCAGTAAAGAACGCTTCATCGGCAACGTATACTTCGTCACGAGTAATTCTTTTTTCAACCACTTCTAAGTTACATTCATCAGCCAATTGGAAAATAGTATCGCGCGTGATACCTTCTAGTGCTGAGGTAAGGTCTGGGGTTATTAGCTTGCCATTACGAACAAGAAATATATTCTCACCACTGCCTTCTGCAACAAAGCCTTCATGATCTAACAACATGGCTTCGTCATAACCACAAGAAATAGCTTCTTGCAGTGCCAAAATTGAGTTCATGTAATTACCATTTGCTTTGGCTTTACACATAACACTGTTTACATGGTTACGTGTATAAGAGGAGGTACGAATTCTGATGCCTTTTTCAATGCCATCTTCACCCAAGTATTTACCCCATTCCCAGGCTGCAACCATGACATGCACTTTTAAGCTATCCGCACGAATACCCATCCCTTCTGAACCATAAAAGCACATTGGGCGTAAGTAGGCCGATTTTAAATTATTTTTTGCCACTGCCTCACGTTGTACTTGATTGAGTATCTCTTTATCGTAAGGGATTTTCATATTTAAAATATGAGCCGAACGAAATAAGCGGTCGGTATGATCTTGCAGCCTGAAAATAGCTGTTCCATCATTTGTTTCGTAAGCTCGAGTCCCCTCGAAAACACCCATTCCATAATGTAACGTATGCGTTAGAACATGGACTTTAGCTTCACGCCAATCAACCCATTCACCATCTAACCAGATGACGCCATCTCTGTCATCCATTCCCATATTTGACTCCCCTTTATGTATGTGAAACTAAATGTAAAACATTTAGCCCTTTAAATTGTTTGTTCAGACGATGCTAAGTAACCAAAAACACTTTTCAGCCAAGCGTTAGCTTAAATATATTAAGCACGAAACCAGCCCAGTTACCCACACTATGTCGGTCAAGCCGTCTACTTGTATTGCTAATACCCACAAAACACTTGCTGCGCTAAACCGCACGTCTTAATAGTTAGAATTGTACAATAAAGTC
>JAHRWG010000002.1 GCA_019090295.1 Cycloclasticus sp.
CCATCATCACTGATTAAGCGCTTTGCTGACCCGCAAGAAGTTGCGAATATGGTCGTTTATTTATGTAGTCCACTGGCATCAGCGACGACTGGCGCAGCTGTTCGTGTGGATGGTGGGGTGGTTAGATCATGCGTTTAGATAAGCCATGAAAATACTTCTTCAAGCACCTAGCTTTTCCGCTGAGCAATCAAAAGAGCAGTTCTTTGAAGCTGTTTATGACATTCCTGCCTATAAAAGCATTAAACCAATGGGGTCACACTTCTTATTAGAGGTGGATAATGAGTTAGAGAATGAGACCATACCTAAAATATTTGCTTTGTTTGATGACTGGAATATTGATAAAAGCCCATTGGAAGCACTGAGCCAATTGGTCGGTATGGATTTTTCTCAAGGCTCAGTTAAACAATAGGAAATATCATGAATAAAACAACCCAGCTGCTTCGCTCGCACCGATCTATTCGTAAATTTAAAGATAAGCCGGTTAGCGATGAATTAATTAATGAAATTGTTTTATGCGCCCAAGCCGCGGCGACCTCCAGTAATATTCAGGCAACGACGATCATTCGGGTAAGAGATCAAGAAAAACGTGAGCGATTAGCTGAGGCAGCTGGTGGCCAGACTTATGTGACAACAGCGGGTGCTTTTTTGGTGTTTTGTGCCGACTTAAACCGTTCAAAACTGGCGTGCCAGATGCAAGATGGTGAGTTTAGCGAGGGAATGACAGAGCACTTTATTATTGCCACAGCAGATGTGGCATTGGCTGCACAAAATGCGGTTATTGCTGCGGAGTCTCTAGGCTTGGGTATTTGTTATATTGGTGGCCTTCGTAATAAGCCACAAGAGGTGGCTGACTTGTTAGCCTTACCCGATCAAGTTTACCCCGTTTTTGGGCTGTGTATTGGGTATGCGGATCAAGACCCTGAGGTAAAACCACGGTTACCGTTAGCAACAGTTTTAAAAGAAGATAGCTATCTAAACCCTGAAGATATTAGCGGTATTGAGACGTACGACGAGACCTTGCGAGAGTATTACCAATTGCGAACAGGCGGTAAGAAAGATAGTTGCTGGAGTGAGGAGATGAAAGCTCTCGTCGGTAAAGAATCTCGCCCTCACATGCGTGAGTTTTTAGCTAAACGTGGTTTTTTAATGAAATAGTCAGCCATGGAGTAAGGTGCGCGTACTGCCTTCAAAGCTTTAACTTTGGGGTGTAGAGGCTTATGGTATGGTTTAACAACTGTTGCAGGAAGGAGCGCATGTGAACAAAAAAATTATTTGGTTGATAGTGGTCACGCTAATAATAGGGGCTACTTGGTTCTACAGCGGCCAGCAAGAAGCCGTTAATGTTCGTTTGGTTGCGGTTAACGAAGGACCGGTTGATTTCACCACGTCCAATACACGGGCAGGAACCATTAAAGCCTGTCAACGATCAAGGTTGTCGTTGCCAATGGGCGGTCAAATAGCCGAATTATTCGTCCGTGAAGGTGAGCATGTTAAAAAAGGTCAAATACTGATTCGACTTTGGAATAACGACCAAAAAGCGCGTTTAGCTGATGCTAAAGCAAAAGTGGCAATGGCACGGTCAGCGGTTATTGAAAGTTGCCGAATGGCCGCGTTAAACCAACGTGAACGTGAAAGGCTCTCTTCACTAGCGGCTAAGAAATTAGTGTCAGCTGAGCACTTAGATAGTGCTACCACAAAAGCCCTGGTCTCGATGGCGAGTTGCCACAAAGCAACGGCCAGCCAAAAAAGTATGCAAGCCTTAATGGACTTGCAGACAGCCATTTTAGAAAAAACAGAACTAACAGCACCCTTCTCAGGTGTTATTGCTGAAATTAATGGTGAGGTGGGGGAATATATTACCCCATCCCCCTCAGGTGTTGCTACACCACCCGCTGTGGACCTGATCGCAGATGATTGCCTCTATGTGAGTGCACCAGTTGACGAGGTGGATGCTGCAAAAATAAAGAAAGGAATGCTGGTTAACGTTACCTTAGATGCTTTCAGGGGCGAAGCCTTTAATGGGCAAGTGATAAGAATAGCACCCTATGTTAAAGAGCTGGAAAAGCAAGCAAGAACAGTTGATGTCGATGTTAAGTTGCTTGATAAAGCGCAGCAACATAAATTATTGATTGGTTATAGTGCTGATATTGATGTCATTATTGAACAAAAAAAGGCAACACTCAGGCTGCCGACGGAAACCATTATCGATGGTGACCACGTTTTAGTGTACGAGCCAAATAGTGGAACATTGGTGAGTAAAAAAATAACAATTGGCCTGAGTAATTGGCGTTTTAGTGAAATTAAAGAAGGCCTATCGGAAGGTGATCAAGTGCTGCTGTCGTTAGATGTGGAAGGCGCTATTGATGGTGCGCTGGTAACGGTAGAGGAATGATAGAGCTTCGCCATTTACAGAAGGATTTTAAAGTTGGCGGGGACACGGTTCATGCCCTAGATGACGTGTCACTGGATATTCTCAGTGGCGAATACGTGTCCATTATGGGGCCGTCTGGCTCTGGAAAATCAACGCTAATGAATATTTTAGGCTTATTGGATAGAGAAAGCACAGGCGAATACCGTCTGAATGGCCAGAATGTTTCTGTGTTAAATGACGTTGAAAGAACACGCGTTAGGCGTGAAAATATTGGGTTTGTATTTCAGTCATATCACCTTATTCCGCGCTTAACAGCGAGAGAAAATATCGAACTGCCTATGTTGTTAGCAGGTATTTCACCTAAAGAGCGTCGAATAAAGTTGGATGCTGTTTTACAGAAGCTTTCGTTAGTTGATCGAGCGCACCATAGCCCAAATCAATTGTCAGGTGGGCAACGGCAACGTGTGGCAATAGGCCGAGCGATCGTGATGAAACCAAGTATTTTATTGGCAGATGAACCCACAGGAAATCTTGACTCTAAATCGGGGTCAGACGTGACGCACCTGTTAGAGTCGCTAAACGAAGAAGGCATCACATTAATTGTTGTCACGCATGATCAGGCGATGGGAAATAGAGCGCCTCGCCAGTTGAATATGCTTGATGGGCGTATCAACGATGAGATTAAGGTGTAAAAACCGTGCGCTGGCTTGATTTTTTAAGGTTTATTGGCCAGGTTTTGAATCGCCATCGATTTCGCACGCTGATGTTATGGCTTGCTATCGCCATTGGTGTTGTAGCGGTTAATTTATTAACTGCATTAGGCGAAGGAGCAAAAGTCTTCGTGCTTAATGAGGTTAATTTGCTCGGGCGTAAAACATTAATTGTTTTGCCAGGCAAAAAAGAAACAACTGGCGGCATGCCACCTCTCAGCGGCCAATCACCTCGGTCACTGACCATTAAGGATGCTCAGGCTATATCACGGTTATCAGCGGTTAAGGCGGTTGCTCCATTGGTGCTGGGAAATATTGAAGTGTCTTATGCAGGTAAGTTACGAGAAGTGATCTTACTGGGCACCACACCGAGTTTTTTCTTAATGCGAAATTTGGAGGTCTCGCAGGGCAAGGTATGGGCTAATGTGGACATGCAAAAAGGTGAAGCGGTCTGCTTAATTGGCCACCAACTACGTCACGAGTTATTTAAATCTAGCCCAGCACTCGGTGAGTGGGTCCGTGCAGGTGATCGTCGATTTAGAGTGATAGGCGTTTTAAAAGAGACGGAGACCAGCTTTGGTTTTGATATGGCAGATGTGATGATCGTTCCTATAGCGAGTGCACAAAGTCTATTTAATGTTGATGGCCTGTTTCGAATTTTCATTGAAGTGAAATACTTTAGCCAGCTAGTAATGGCTAAACAAAAAATAACAGCCTTGTTGAAAAAGCGGCATGAAGGTGAAGAAGATGTGACGGTTATTTCTCAAGATGCCATGTTGTCTTCAGTTCAGGGTCTATTGGATATTTTGACCATCGCAGTTGCTGGCATTGCCTCAATTAGTATGCTGGTGGCGGGTGTTTTGATTATGAATATGATGATTATTACTGTTTCGCAGAGAACAAAAGAAATTGGCCTATTAAAGGCACTTGGAGCAACCGCGGGAACAGTTCGTTTACTTTTTTTATGTGAGGCTGGGTTGATTTCTTTATTGGCCTCTTTGTCAGGCCTAGTTATTAGCTATGCTGTCTTGCTAGTAGCTAATACATACATTGATACCCTTCAATTTTATTCACCGTGGTGGGCTCAACTAAGTTCATTATTGTTAGCCATGAGTTTCTCTTTATTATTTGCTTGGTTACCCGCGCGACGTGCTGCTTCAATGGCACCTGTAGATGCATTGCAAGGCCAGCAGAAAAGAGGCCAATAATGAGTTTATATGAGAGTCTAAAGTGGGTATTAGCCGCGGTTATTAGCCACCGTTCCCGAACACTGTTAACAGCGGTAGGAATCGCCATTGGCATTATGTCGGTGACGCTTTTAATGGCGATAGGTGAGGGTGTTCAGCAATATGTGCTGAACAGTTTTTCGCAATTTGGTGCGCGGATTATAGCCATTAATCCCGGCCTTAAAGAAACCCATGGGGTAGGTAGTTTGATAGCAACCGTTAGGCCCTTAACAATTGATGATGCAGTAGCATTAAAACATATACCTGGGGTGGACTTGGTGGTGCCGGTGGTGCAAGGCTCTGGTGCGGTGAAATATCAAAATAGGCAACGAAGTGGGATGATTTTAGGGGTAGGGCCAGACATGAGTGAGGCCTGGGGCTTTAAATTAGCGCAAGGCGCATTTTTTTCCGGAGGTATGGACGCAGCACACTCAACAGCTGTGCTGGGCTACACCATGCGTAAAGAACTCTTTGGTGAGGACAACTCATTGGGGCAACATATTCGCGTGGGTGGGCAGCGGTTTAGGGTTATTGGTTCGATTGAGAAAAAAGGTCAAATGCTAGGGATCGATATGGACGATGTGATTTATATTGGAGCATCTAAAGGTTTGCAGTTATTCAATAGAGAGTCACTGATGGAAATAGATGTTACCTTCACAGAAAACACCCGCTTGGGCGATATCGAAAAGCGTATCGAAGGGATGATTAATGACCGTCACGGTCGCTTAGATGTGACCCTGACGTCTCAAGATGACATGCTAGTATCCATGAATAAAATACTGTCCATCTTAAAAGTATCAGTGGCAGCCCTAGGGGGCATTTCGCTATTAGTCGGCTCGGTTGGCATACTGGCTATTATGATAACAACCGTGAGAGAACGTACAGCAGAAATTGGCCTACTACGTGCCATTGGTGCAGAAAAGGGCCTTATCCGTTGGCTCTTTTTAGGGGAAGCGATAGTCTTAGCGATGATGGGGGGGGTATTGGGCTTGTTACTTCTATTGTTTATTACCTTTGTGCTGCATATTTTTATCCCTCAACTACCGATCACGATTAACATTTATTTTATGCTGTTAGCGATGCTTATTTCGGCCATTATAGGCTTAATATCGGGGGTGGCTCCGGCTGAAAGGGCGGCTAACTTAGACCCTATTCAAGCCTTACATGAGGAATGATCTAGGCCGTTTTTTGCATACCCTTAAGGCGAGTTGCTAAGATCACGATAGTAAGAGCCAATATAATATATAAGGGGTACAAGTTCTGCCAAACGAGCTGTTCACCGATTAAATAGCCAACCAGTGGTGGGCCGAACAAAATGCCTGGACCCTGACCGGTGATGACAATGCCCATAATACGACCAATATGCATAGGCTTTTCAGCAAGTCGAGGGCTTTGAGCAAAAATAGCGGTCGGAATCATACCGAGTACTAGCCCATAGGTGGCCAATAAACCTAGGCCAATAATATTGGGGTAGTCCGTGTGGAACAATAGGCTGATTAAGATAAACAACATAATAGCTGGGTAAACCATTAGTTGGTAAGGGGTAATGCCTTTATGAATAAGAAATCCGCTCAGCAAGTTTCCAGGAATAATAAAGGCCGGTAATATGGTTGTAATCAGTAACGCAGTTGCCGAATCCACGTGGTACACCTTAACAAGGTAGGCTGGAAAATAGGTGATTAAACTAAAAAATGATGCCGTGAAGCAGGCGAAAATAGTGCCCATAAGAATGGCGCTAAGCAGGACTGACCGGCTGGGCTTGTCATTGGGTTGTCTAATAGCTTGCCGGGAAGGGTCAGTTAACCGAGTAGACAGCAATAAAAGAGGTAATGCAATTAACGCAGCTCCACCCCATAACCAGCGCCAACTGAGTGAGGTAATGACTAAAGGGGCGAACAAAAAAACCAAGACGCTGCCCACTGGCATCCATAAGGCCCAAACTCCCATGGTTAAACCTAAATCAGATGGTTTAGATAAGTGTGAAATCAGTGTAGGGGCTGATACTGAGACTAAAATAATCGCAATGCCTTCAATAACACGACTAATGACTAATTCATTGGGTGTATGAATAAATAAGCTAAAACTAGCAGAAAATATAATGAGGCCTAGTGCAATTTGAAGGACGGTCTTGGGGCCTAACCGTTGTGATAACGAGCCAGCAAATAATCCGAGTAAAACAGTCGCGAGTGCAGCAGACGACATAATCCAGCCAACTTGGATCATGCTAAGGGTCATTTCTTTTTGTATTTCAAGCAGAGCAGGGCTGGCTTTAGTAACCGTAATCGCTGCGGCAACCCCAGTAAAAAAGCTAAACCAAATGCCTAGCCAGTGTGTTTGTTTGATGGGCGTCATAGCAATTGAGTAAATAGCTGGTTAAGTGTGGGTGCTATTAAAATATAGCTAATAGTCCCAAGGGTTAAGGCAGTACAAAATAAGCTGGAATCTAATTTAAAACGATCTGCCAAGGCAATGCCAACAATAACAGGCGGTGCGGCAGCGGTAATGCTGGTAATAATAAGCGCATCACCGATTAAGCCAATAGGCTGGCCAATGGATAAAGCTAGGAAGGGGCTAAGAACGAGTTTGATAAGCATGGCGGGGATAATTAACAGCGCATACTTTAAGCTACCTATTTTAAAGTTAACACCAACCATAATAAGCAGCATGGGGACGGTTGCTAAGCCCAGCATTTTTAAAGCTTGGATGATTGTTTCATGGGGTGTCCAGTCAAAATAACGGCAGGCTAACGCAATAAAAATGGCCCAAACAGGCGGCATAAAGAGAAGTTCTCGACCTAAATGACCATTCGCAACCCGTGTGCCAAAATGCGCTGAAATCAGAACAGCTGCTGTCCATACAAATGGTACCGTGGCTAATAAATCATAAATAAGTGGAATACTGGTCATATCGGTACTAAAAAGCGCCTCTATGGTGGGAACAGATATACCCATGCCATTACCAAAACTAGCCGCTAGAATTAAGGCACCGGCTTGAGCGCGAGAAATATAACCGTAGCGAGACAGTAAAGAAAAAAGAACCATGCTGAGTGCAAGGCAAATACTAATGGTGGCAAGGCCAGTAAGGGGGACTTGGTAAAGCTCTTTTTTAAGAGGAGAAATAAGAAGAATATATAGAATAAGTGCCGGAGCCATAAAGTTCATAACTAGAGAACTAAGCGTGCTGCGAAGCTGCTGTGCACTGACCCCGCCTGGTTCGATACGCTGCCATAAAAGGCCGCCGGAGAGAACTAAAACCATTGGAATTAACGCTGACATATTAAGGTTTCCCTGCAATTTTGATGGATATTAGAGGCGGTTTATCACCCTCATGTAATGCCATTACTTTATCGCGAACAGCGACTTCGGGTGCTGTCATACGCTGGCGTTGGCGTAAGACCTCAAGCCATGATTCAGATAGGTAGACTTCGGAGAACAGCTGCTGATTATTAGCATCATGAAAAATCTGCCAAAAGTACGCACCATTACGTTGCCTGTTCGCGCGCATATCAGTCATAAGCGCTAAGAACTGCTCTGTTTTATCCGTCGGAATACAGTATTCAATCATTACCATAACGGGGCCCTTATCAGCCTCAATAGACTCTTCAGGAATTGAAATGGCCCATTGTGCGGCTGTGTCTACATCTAGTTTGTCGTTAGCCACAGCAAATCGCTTGCTTAAAAAGAGGGTCATCAATAAACCAACGGCGGCAATAGAGATAGATGTATGGGTGCTATAGGCATCAGATAATCTGCCCCAAAGTAAACTTCCAAGAGCAGTACTGCCCCCAAACGTTAGCATGACCAGTGAAATAGTTCTGGCACGGACCCAGTTAGGGACAACGAGTTGGGCGGCAAGAATAAATGAAGAAAAGCTAAAAATCCATGCGATACCTAAAGAAATTAAGGTGATGGCCAGTGTCCAGAGGTTTGGAATGTAAGCTAATAATAAAAGCGGGAGTGCCAATAAAAGAGTCGCAATACTAATGATTTGGTTGCGCACCATAACGCGATGGCACTTAGGTAATAAAAAGGCGCCTGCTATGGTTCCAATGCCAATAACAGCCATTGAAATACCATAGTTTTGAGCGCTCATATGCATTTCACGAATAATGATGACGGGCAGTAACGCCCACGTGACACTGGCAAAAAAGAAGAAGCAAAAGCTTCTAAATAAAACGATTCTTAATGACGGTACGTTTTTAGTGTAACGAAGGCCAGACTTAAACGCGCCTACGAAACGCTCAACCGGCAACACAGAAGAACTGATGGTTTTTTTGGGCTGCCATTTGTAAAGAGAGTAAATCATCACCGTGAAGGACAAGGCGTTCAACGCAAAAATAGCAGTTGTGCCGGCTTTAAAAATAAGTATGCCACCAATGGCAGGGCCAATAGCGCGGGTAACATTGGTACTAAGAGTGTTAAGGGTAATGGAGCTGCCTAAATGCTCTCTTGGTGCAAAGTCCGGTACGCTGGCAGCCCAAGCAGGTCGCATAATGGCATTGCCTATGCCTAGCGCGAAGGTGAAAAGTAACAGTAACAAGGGCGTTATCACGTCGTAATAAGCACAAAGGGTTAGCCCAACCGCGGTCAGAAACATAAAAATATGAATAACCATCAACATGCGGCGGTGACTCACTAAATCGGCTAAGGTGCCTGCTGGGTAAGCTAAAAAAAGGAAGGGAAGAGAAATGGCCGTTTGAATAAGCGCAATATACATGGCCGAGGTTGGCATAGAGGCCATCAGCCACGTACTGCCAATTTCATTCATCCAAGTTCCAATATTGGAAATAGTCATGGTGACCCACATAACTCGAAATAGAGGCGACTGAAAAGGCGCTGTTAAGGGGCTTTGTTTCATAAGGTATGCTGTCGAGTTAAGCAAACGAGGGGTCTCATTATATCAGGCTGGTACGCTAATGGGTCTCTTTAAGATAACCGCTGGAAAGGTTGCTGTTCGATATGAGCTGATTAAATGATAGGTAAACCCAAAATAAACATCTAATCTTTTAACGACTTAGGCAGCGTGTATGATGAGGGTATTAAGCAGGCATAGGCGATAAGCTTGAAAGTATGCATTGCTTAGACAATAAAAAACAGGAGACGGATGATGGGGTTTGATTTGGCCTATTGGCATTGGTTGGTATTGGGGATGTCGTTAATTGCTTTTGAGATATTTATACCGAGCTTTACCGTGCTCTGGTTTGGCTTGGGTGCATTGGTTGTCGCACTTGTTTTATTATTATGGCCTGATTTAGCCGTCAGTTGGCAACTGCTCGGGTGGACCGTGCTATCAGTCATATTTGCACTCGCTTGGTTTAAGTTTTTGAAACCCAAAATGACCGATAGAACCAAGGCAGGCATTGCTCAAGAAGCAATTGTGGGTGAGATCGGTTTTGTTATTAGAGCGCCTCAAGAGGTATCACGCGGTAGAGTACGCTTTACAACCCCAGTTTTAGGTGATGATGAATGGGACTTTATTTGTGAAACAGATGTGAACGTAGGTGATAAAGTTAGTATTAAAGAAGCATCGGGTAATACGTTAATGGTGTTTAAAGTACGTTAATTGACAGGAGTTTATGATGAATGAAGTAGGAATAGTAACATTGGCCTTTTTTGGTTTGGTCTTTTTAACCATTTGGATGGGGGTTAAGCTTGTAGCGCAAGGTTCCAAACAAGTGGTACAACGTTTAGGAAAGTATCATAAAACATTGGGGCCTGGCCTGAACTGGATTATGCCTTATGTTGACCAGGTCGCCTATAAGGTGACGACTAAAGATATAGTGATGGATATCCCTTCTCAAGAAGTGATTACTCAAGACAATGCCGTGATCATTGCCAATGCGGTGTCGTACATTAATATCGTGGCGCCTGAAAAGGCAGTCTATGGTGTTGAGGACTACCGGCTAGCTATTAAAACATTAGTACAAACATCGCTACGCTCAATTATTGGCGAAATGAAACTCGATGATGCCTTATCATCCAGAGAGTTAATTAAGGCCCGTTTAAAAGAAGCCATATCGGATGATATTGCCGATTGGGGCATTACCCTTAAAACTGTAGAAATCCAAGATATTACGCCGTCGGGAACCATGCAAAATGCCATGGAAGAACAAGCAGCAGCAGAAAGGCAGCGCAGGGCCGTGGTGACGCGAGCTGAAGGAGAAAAGGCAGCCGCTATTCTAGAAGCGGAAGGGCGTCTAGCAGCCTCTAAGCGAGATGGTGAAGCCCAGGTTGTACTGGCTGAAGCCAGTAAAACAGCCATTACTAAGGTTGCTGAGGCCATCCAGAACAAAGAGTTACCAGTGATGTATATTTTGGGTGAGAAGTATGTGGACGCAATAAGGGACATGTCCGTGTCAGAGAATGCAAAAACCATTCTATTGCCAGCCGACCTTCCTGCCGCTATAAGAGGGATGCTGGGTGGCGGTAAGTAAGTAACTCTTACGTATTGTCAGCTCAATAAGGGCCAGTTAATTGACCTAGCCCCTTAAATGGAGCTGGGTCAATCTTCTAAAACTATTGGATAATATGGGTTTTTCCGTCGGTAGCCGTGATCACTTTTACGGAGTCACCTTTGCTGTACATTATATTTATATTGGCTTCTTGGATAACCGATAAGGTACGACCAGTACTTGTTTGAACGGTTATTTGTACGCCATTGTCGGTGCTGTACATGGCCTCAGCTTTGTTGCCAATCATGCCACCAATAACTGCGCCAGCAACCGCTGCTGCTGCGCTTCCTTTGCCACCACCTATACTGCTGCCGGCAATGCCACCAATTAGGCCACCCGCTGTTTTACCCACTAAGTTACCTTCAGAATCAATGGTGACAGCTTGTACATCTACAACAGTGGCATATGTCACCTTAAGAGCTTGGTTGGTCTCGCTATCAACGTAGCTGGCACTCGCTTGACCATAAGGGTTTGGGGTGGAACAAGCAGTTAAGCTTAGTGCTATAAGAGCAAATAAAGGGGCTGTTAAAATTCTCATAATGTCTCCTAAATATATTTTTTGTCAGGGTGTTGCGTGGTTAATGGGCCGCGACATATAAGCGACTTAGGTCAATTTCGCCAGTGGTTTCAAAGGGAAGGGACGTGAAAGTACGCAAACTATAATGCTGCGTCTTATGGCCAAATTTAATGGTTCCCAAACTGACCTTTCCAGCGAGGCGATAAGGCAATAATCGATGGCTAGCAATCCCAAAGCTAGCAAGTTGGCTCTGTAAGTTAAAGGTTGTACCTAGTAACGGAACGCAGAGAATACGTTCTCCAAACCCTGGTACCTCAAGGTATTGACTAGACACACCGTCGGCGAGCGGTTTGCCACTGAGGGCAAGTGTATAGGTGAGCCCATTGATAAACAGAGCTGTTTCATTAGGGTTCCTAATGCGAAGCTCTAGTTGATACTGTTGCTCTAAGGGTTGGGTTTTTTCTAACTTGATACCCGCTAGGGTCACTAAGGGTGATTCAGCATGATAAGTAATGCCCGCACAAGCGCTTAACATTAAGCTAAGCACGGGTAAGAGAATGAGTTGACGAAAATTTAAGTTCATATGCAGCTCCATTAACAGCTTAATACTAAGCTAGAGCGTTACAGAAAGATAGTGGTTTAGAGGTAGACTGGATCTTGCCCAGTAACCCAAGGGTCATATTTACTCATAATGTTGCTAAATAAATTTGACGTTAGGTAGTGGTCAAACCAACGTTGTAAATGCGGGTAGTTTGTTTGCCTAAACCATTCAATGTCAACATGAGCAAATTGTCGAATAAAGGGAAAAATGCCAATATCGGCCAGCGAGGGTGCATTGTCCAATAAAAAATCATGCTCAGACAGCTGCTGATCGAGGGAGCTTAAAAATTCTTCACCTTGCTGGCGGTAGTACTCAGCAGAGAACTCAGGAAAACGGTCAGCATACTTATAATGATCTAAATGCTGCTTGAATGGGCCATCATTTTGTTGAATCAGCGCGTTCGCAGCAGCGATACGGGAGGCAGGGCCTCTCAGTGGGTTAGCTTTTTCATGTTGAGTTGCCCAGTGCACAATATCCCAGCTTTCATCAATAATTTGGCCACTAGGTAGCTGAAGCACAGGCACCGTTGCTTTGGCAGAAATAGCCAGCATGTCTGCTGGCTTCTGGCGTAGAACAACTTCACGTAAGGCAACGCTAATCCCAGCGTCCTTTATAGCTAAACGGGCACGCATAGCGTAAGGACAGCGACGAAATGAGTATAAAATAGGGATATTGAGCATGAGGGATTTAGTGCTGATGCCCGCCTGCACCATGAGCATGGCCGTGAGAAATTTCTTCTGCCGATGCTTCGCGGACGTCGACAATCTGAATGTCAAAATGCAAGGTTTGACCCGCTAGCGGGTGGTTGGTATCAACCTTAACCATGAATTTCCCCACTTTTACAATGCTAACTTGGCGTTGACCTTTCTCTGTTTGGACCGTCGCAATCATACCCGGGCGCCAAGGCTGTTTTCCTATTAGGTGCTTAACAGGAATACGTTGAATTGAATCGTCAAAGCGCTCACCGTAACCGTCTTCAGGTTCAACACTAATGCTGAACTCGTCACCAGCTTCTCTGCCTTCCATCGCTTTTTCCATGCCTTTGATCATGCTGCCATGGCCGTGTAATGAGGCAGTTGGTTCTAAGCCTTCAGATGATTCGATCAGTTCACCTTCGTCATTTTTAAGGGTGTAATGAAACTGTACAACGCTGTCTTTAGTAATTTTCATGAGGAATCAGTAATTATTTTAATTGATCGGCATTTTAACATTCTATGACGTGGCAGGGTGTAAACTAACGCGGATGAAAAAAGTAGACTTACATTCACATACCACGCAATCAGATGGCAGCCTAACGCCCGAAGAGTTAATAGAAAGAGCCGTGCTCAATCAGGTTGAAATATTGTCCATTACTGACCACGATACGGTGGCCGCTTATGGTGAGTTAAGCGAAGTTGATTTGGGTGGCTTGACCTTAATTCCAGGCATAGAGCTGTCCTCACAGTGGCGTGGCGTTAATGTGCACATTGTCGGGTTGAAGCTTAACTTAACCGAGCCAGGATTAATGGCCGCGGTTAGTTCGCAACAAGCTGCGCGTAGCGAGCGAGCAACACTTATCACGCAGCGTTTAATAAAAGCGGGTATTCCCATCGATGCCGATCGAGTGTTACAAATAGCTAATATGAGTAATATTGGCCGTCCACACTTTGCTCAGCATATGGTTGAATTGGGTGTCACTAAAAACATGAACACTGCATTCAAGAAATATTTAGGCAATGGCAAAATAGGGGATGTTAAGCAGTGTTGGCCTGATATGCCCGATGTCGTTGAATGGATTCGTGTCGCAGGTGGCGTGCCGGTGCTGGCGCACCCCCTGAAATATACCATGACACGAACCAAGCTAAGAGCCTTGGTGGATGAGTTTGTAGAGGCTGGCGGGCAAGCCTTGGAAGTTGTTTCTGGGCAGCAAACAACGGATGAAAATAATTATTTGGCGAGACTGTGTCGTGAAAAAACATTACTGGCGTCTTGTGGGTCTGATTTTCATCAGCCTAGCCAATGGAGCGATATCGGGAAGATGGCACCCTTTCCTAAAGACTGTGAAACCGTTTGGTTGAACTGGTGAAGTTGTCGACTAGTTAGTTTTTCAATTGGAATACGATTCTTTGTTTGAAAGGGGCTAAAGCATTGAATTTACTGGCTGGGAAGCGCCAGGTTTTTATCGCTTTAGTGGCTGCTTTATCTAAGATGGATGAACCAGAAGACTGAGTCACAAAGGCATGATTAACGAGGCCATTATTAGCGACCTGAATGCTAAATATAACAGTGCCCTCAATACCACGACGTCTAGCAACATTTGGATACTTGGGTTTTGGATTATACAGCGGTTTTGGTTCGCTAAATAATAAGGGTTTATGGCTGCTAGAAGGTGCAGGAGAGGCTTCTAGCTTGGGAGTTTGGACGGGCTTTTTTTGTTTGACTGGTGTCGGTGTGGGGCGGTGTTTGACAGGCTTATTTTTTTGTTCGATGACTTGATGAACTGGACGGCTGCTACTGCTTGTTGAGATGACCTTCTTCGGTGGTTCCTTCTGAATAGGTTTGTTAGGTTTAACGGGCGGGGCTTGTTTTATGGCGGCAGGGGACAATAAAACACTGATGCTGCTTGTAGGGAGGCTTTCTTTATTTTCGCCACTTAGAAAACTGCTGTTATAGGCGAGAACAAACACTAGGCCGTGTGCTACTAGCGAACAAATAATAAAGAAAATAGTGCTGGCGCGTATATTTGCCTGATAAGCTGGAAAAATAAGGGCATTCCCCATTAGCCATTAAGCCTTTTTAGGGACTTCGGATA
>JAHRWG010000205.1 GCA_019090295.1 Cycloclasticus sp.
CCTAGAGTTCGTCGGCAGCGTCAGATGTGTATAAGAGACAGACTGGTACTGGGCGAAGGCTTTTCATTTTTTAATGAAAGAAGAGACAGTTTAGAATCGGTGTTCACATTACCGTTATCGACTAACTCACTGTTTTTATTTTCTTTATTGTATTTATTTGATGGCTTCTTTATCGTTTGCTGTGCTTTTCTACTCACCGATGATTTCCAAAGGGCATTCTGTTCGTTAAAGTCGGCTATAGCTTGAGTCGTAGTTCTATTTTGAAGTTGAGCAGCGTTGGGGACTTGTAAAATAACACCTCTTTTTAACGCATTAATATTTTTTTTATAAAAAGCTTTAGGGTTATTGTCATATAAGGCCATCATCATTTGTTGATGAGTAGCATCAGGACTATTTTTGACTAAGTTTTTTGCAATGTCCCAGACGTTATCTCTACGCTTGGTAGGCCCGTATTCATCCTTGATAGGGTTGTTACTTGAAACATCAGTTGTGGTGTGTTTTTTAAGTGTTTTTTTTTCAGCCGGTTTGATGACTGTCTCTTGAGCTGTCGCTAGTTTTATAGCCGGTGAACGACTAATAGGCATTACCGAGGGAGGGTCTAAAAGAATAGTAAACTCTTTTAGAGTTCGACCTTCTGGCCACTCCACTTCAAGAATAAAATTGACAAAAGGTTCTTTAATGTTAGAACTGGAGCTAACATCAATAACAATCTCACCATTATTGCTTAAAACAGGTTCAAATTTCAGCTCTGTTAAGTAGTGGGGGCGATCGATGCCTGCTTTTTTAAACGTATCCACGGAAGCAATGTTGATATGAACATTGGTTGGATCTTCCCCTTTGGAGCTAATTAAAGGGATCTTAGCTTTTAACACTTGATTTAAAGACGTGCTGGTAACAATATCGCCTACACCAAGAGCATAAATATTGGCAGAATTAAATAAACAGAGTGCAGCGGCGAGTTTTGTGGTTGTTTTCATTATTGCTCCATATTGTAAAAGCAGCTTTTATATTATAAAAGCTGGTTGGTGGCTTACCCTTTTAATAAGACCACCAACAATAATAACTATAGCCTATAGATAATTTTTTACTAGATGTTCTGCTATTTGAATACTATTTAAAGCAGCTCCTTTACGTACATTATCCGCAACGACCCACATGTTTAAACCTCTTGGGTGAGAAATATCTTCTCTAACACGGCCTACAAAAACATCATCATTACCTGCAGATTCGGTCACTGCCGTTGGGTATCCGCCATCTACTTGTTCGTCTAGCAAAGTAATACCATCAAAATCATTCAGTAATTCAAGTGCTTTTTTTGCCGTTATTTTTTCCTTGGTTTCAATGTGCAAAGCTTCTGAGTGACCATAAAAAACAGGCACCCGAACAGCAGTTGGGTTGACCTTAATAGTTGTATCATTAAAGATTTTAGTGGTTTCCCAAACCATTTTCATTTCTTCTTTGGTATAACCATTCTCTAAAAAAACATCGATTTGAGGTAAGACATTAAAGGCTATTTGCTTAGGGTAAACCTTGGCATCAACATTTTTTCCATTTAATAACTTTGCTGTTTGACCAGCCAGTTCTTCGATGGCATTTTTGCCAGTCCCAGACACGGCCTGATACGTTGAAACATTAATACGTTCAATGCCGACAGCATCATAAATAGGCTTAAGAGCCACGAGCATTTGAATAGTTGAGCAGTTAGGATTAGCAATGATACCGCGGTTCTTATATTGCGCGATGGCATCGGGGTTAACTTCGGGGACAACCAAGGGAATATCATCGTCGTAGCGAAAGTGTGAGGTATTATCAATAACTACACAGCCAGCTGCCGCTGCTTTTGGTGCATACTCTTCTGAGACTGAACCACCAGCCGAGAATAGCCCTATTTGCACTGTCTTAAAATCAAAGTCTGCTAGATTGCCAATCGTAATACTTTTGCCTTTGAATTGAATTTTTCCACCAGCAGAACGACTACTGGCTAATGGATAAATATTTTTAATTGGAAAGTTTCTTTGCTCTAAAATAGAGAGCATTGTTTCACCTACAGCGCCAGTGGCACCAACAACGGCAACATCATACGTTTTCATTTTTTTTCCTAATAATGGTTAACTCAAGACAGTCATACTTAAATATTTAGCGCCTTGAATACTTGTTCTGTGATTTCTGCAACTTTTCCTACACCCTCAACTTTAGAATACTGAAGGGCGGATGTAGCAGCCTTATCTTGATAAAAGTTAATTAAAGGAGATGTTTGACTGTGATAGGTGGCTAATCGTTCTCTCACGATCACTTCTTGATCATCGCTTCGTTGGACGAGGGCTTCACCTGTTTGATCATCTAACCCGGCCTGCTTAGGCGGATTGTAAACAAGGTGGTAAGTCCGTCCTGAATCTAAATGAACACGCCTGCCTGCAATACGACGAACAATTTCTTCATCGTCCACTGAAATTTCAATGACGTTATCGATATCAATACCCATACGTGCTAAGCCGTTAGCCTGTGGGACAGTACGTGGAAAACCATCAAGTAAGAAACCTTTGGAGCAGTCATCTGATGACAACCTTTCTTGTATGAGACCTAGGATGATGTCATCTGAAACTAAGCCACCAGCTTCCATGATTTTTTTTGCTTCCACACCTAAAGGAGAGCCTGCTTTAACCGCTGCTCTCAACATATCACCCGTTGAAATTTGAGGTATTCCCAATTTTTCAGTAATAAATTGAGATTGAGTACCTTTACCTGAGCCGGGCCCGCCTAAAAGAATAATACGCATTAATTTTCCTGGAACTATAAATTTTGATGGCGAAAAATAACACAATTAGGCGTTTAAATCCAGTTGTAAACGCAGATCTGGTAGGGGCTAAGCGTTGGAGTAGACCGCTATTAGTTTAATACTTGGGGGCTAAACACTATAAAAGCCCTATTAAAGGGCTTTTATAGTGTTTAAGTATTTGTTGATACTATTTTTTTAGGGTCACTTTAATGTTTGCAGTTTTTCTAAGCGCCTCAATGTGATTCTCAATGGCATCTTGTTCTAAAGCAGCAACAATGGCAGGCTTAACTTGCTCAAAAGTTGGTGGCTTACCATCACGCTGACCTGTACGTAAGATAACGTGCAAACCAAACTGTGTACGAACGGGCTGTTTGGTGTACTCGTTATCCTTTAAGGCTAGCACGGCTGTAGAAAATTCGGCCACCATTCGGTCTTGAGCAAACCAACCAAGGTCACCACCTTTAGAGGCCGATGGGCCTACTGAGTATTTTTTAGCTAAAGCAGCAAAGTCTTCACCCTTGTTAAGCTTACTAATAACCTCTTTAGCTGTCGCCTCATCTTCCATAAGAATATGACTTGCTTTTAACTCAATACTTTTCATATCTGCTAAACGTGACGTGTATTCTTTTTTCAGTACCTCTTCAGCAATAGGGTTGTTGTCTAAAAAGTTAATCATAGCGACTTGTGACAACATGCTAAGCTCTAAAAATTGCATTCTTGTTTTAAAGCCCTCGTCATTCTCTAAGCCTTTTTTCAGGGCTTCTTCCTTTAACAATTGCATGTTAACCAAATCGTCGACAAGGCGCTCCATAGGGACTACTTTCTTGTCATTCACCTGCCGTCTTTCTAGTGCGTAGAATTGGAGCATTGAATTCTTTACATCTTGACCATTGACGACTGCAACGGTTGGGTTGTCTTCAGCAATAGCATGCTGTGAAAGTGTTGCCAATAAAATAGAGGCTATAAGGCTAGATTTAAATGTCATACGGATCTCCTGTTAGTTTTTTTCTTCTGGTGTAAAAGCTTTGATACTTAGGGCATGAATATCAGTTTTCATCATATCGCCCAATGCTGCATAGATGAGTTGGTGACGTTTAATTCGTGACAGTTGACTGAACTCTGTTGAGACAATCGTCAAATAAAAGTGACTGCCGCCTGACTTAGCACCCTCATGGCCAGCATGTGCTTGGCTGTCATCCAATACTTCGATAAAACTAGGCTGGAGGGCGGCCGTTAAAATACTTTTGATACGTTCACTACGAGTTGGCATATTTATTAATCCAAATAATTTAAGTTAAAGAAAGAAGGGATAACGCTAGAATTTTTCTGGTTGCTTAACGTGTTTCATTAAATAAAAACCCTGAGCAATAATGAAGCTAATGGTTAAGCCAAGCATGCCAAACAATTTAAAGTTAACCCAGGTATCAGTATCAAAATTATAGAGTACGAAAACGTTTAAACTGCCTTGGACCAGAAAGAACGCGGCCCACATAGTATTAAGCTTTAACCAAATAGGGTCACTCAACTGTAAATTAGCCCCCATCATTCGTTTAATTAATGGCGCTTTACCAAAAAACTGGCTGATTATGCACGCAGCGGCAAATAACCAGTTAATAACGGTTGGCTTCCATTTAATGAAGTTTTCGTCTTGAAGGTATAGGGTCGTACCGCCAAATACCACCAATATGACTAAGGTGACGACTTGAGAGGATTCAAACCGCCGGTGCTTAAGCCAAAACCAAGCCACCTGAATAAATGAAGCGCCAATTGCAACCTGTGTGGCCAAATAGAGGCCTTGCCATTTGTAAGCAATAAAAAAAAGCACGATGGGGAAAAATTCAAATAATAGTTTCATAAGAAAGAAGATGAGGCCTTAAGCTAAAATATCAATGCCTAATTGCTCATGTAACTCATCTTTATAGGCTTGTTCGGAAAGAGACTGGGTTTGAAGGTATGACTGAATAGGTTTGTTTTGCTTGGTATCAACCTTATCAAGCTGGGTTTTTGATTGTTTTTTATCTAGCAGCTCGATTTTCTCAAATAATTCAGGTCTCGGTGTTTTTTTAAGTGATAGAGTCTGTTTGACAAGGTGTTGGTCAACTAAACGGTTATCAACTTTATCACCAGATAGACTTTGTTTATCGGTAACCTTAGCCGGATGAGGGACAAAATTTAGCGCTGGCAGATTTGCTTGAATATTCATGACAGATAATTGCTACAATATATAATGATACCGTTGTTGAGACTTGTGTAATTGGCATATGTAATAAACAGCTATCCAATCTAACACAAATAATTGAATTTCACTATGACTCCGATAGAACGATATTTAGGTGACCAATCAGCTGGTGGATTTACGAAAGACGCCGCGCAAAGAGATATCGTTGAGTATTTAAATGTTTTATACCTAAACTTATTAAATGAACCAACTGAGCCTGTTAAACCTACCAGCTTTTTTGCTAAGTTTAAACGGTCCACTAAACCAATTTTAACGACACCAAAAGGTCTTTATTTATGGGGAGGCGTTGGGCAGGGTAAAACTTACTTAATGGACCTATTCTATGACTCAATACCCTTTAAGCAGAAGAAACGAA
>JAHRWG010000206.1 GCA_019090295.1 Cycloclasticus sp.
TCGTCGGCAGCGTCAGATGTGTATAAGAGACAGGCTACAAGAGAACACGAAGAAATCGGTGGCTGTCATGGAGAAAAACAAGAAGAGTGCTACAGGAATGGCGGCCGGTGCACTAAATGCATCCGTATCTATCGATAAGATAGTGAGTAAGGTGACGCATATTATGGCTAAAACAAATCAAGTGGCCGATGCCACGAGTAGCCAGAGTCTGTTGGCCAAAGAGGTCGATAGTCATATTGATAAAGTATCAGAAGGCGCGCAATCTAGTGCCACAGCAGCAGGGCAGGTGGCACAAGCTAGCAAGGAACTGGCGGGCTTGTCAGCTGATTTGCAAGCAGCGGTGGCGCACTTTAAGACCTAGCAAGCGGTTTACTTGTCGTTCGGCCTACAGTGTAATATTGCTCGACCACGTGAACGTAAGCTATTAATAAGAATGGGGTAGGGTGTGTTCGGTAAGGGGAGGTGTTTAACCGAATGGGGCAGGCAAACACATAATTGTATTGACGCTTTATTGCTAGAAGGCGATTTAACTTATAAGCACCACTGTATAAGGGATGGCTTAAAAACTAGACTTTAAAAAGAGATGAAATGATTCCTTTGAGGATGGTGACGACCGGTAAGCGTGGGCTACTTTTTCGCCAAACCAAGCAAATGCGTCGGCTCGGCCTAGGCGGGCTAAAGGGGATGTATTGAATGTCAGCAGTGTGATCCTGAATAGCAATTGTTGGCATTAGCGTAATGCCGGTATTAGCACGTACCATTTGACGTAATGTTTCAAGGCTTGATGCCCGTACATCCTGCATTTCGTTAAGGCCCTCTAGTTGACACAATTGTAGCGCTTGGTCACGTAAACAATGCCCTTCATCTAATAACAGAAGAGGCTGGTCGACGAGGTCTTTATAGCTGACGAGGTTTTTTTTAGCTAGCGTATGGTTTGAAGAGACGGCTAGCTTAAACTCATCTTCAAATAACACCTCGCTCATCAGTTTAGGTTCATTAACGGGCCAAGCGATGAGTGCAGCATCTAGTTCACCACCTATCAGCTGCTCCATCAAGGACGCTGTTTTTTCTTCGACAAGAATAAGCCTGATATCAGACAATTGCTTTTTAATGCTAGGGATGATTTTAGGCAAAACATACGGTGCAAGGGTTGGAAATGCACCGAGTCTGAAATTACCTGCTAATGGGTTTTGAGCATCCCTTGCGAGCACTTCAATGTGGTTTACCTATTTAAGAACCAATTGAGCAGACGAGATAATTTGCTGGCCAAGCTCGGTAACAAGTACCTGCTTGTTATTGCGTTCAAAAATTTTTATGCCCAGTGTCGCCTCAAGCTTTTTAATTTGCATGCTCAGGGTTGGTTGGCTCACGAAACAGGCATCGGCTGCTTTTCTAAAACTTTTAAGCCGGTCAACGGCGGTAATGTATTTTAAATCTCGAATATTCATTTAATCTCAGACGCAAGCGGTGGTTAGGGTATTTCACCCTACGAGTGCTTAAAGTCGATAAGTGTTGTATCACCTAAAGCCACATAGAGAAATTATTAAGAACTTATAAAGCGATTAGAGTATGCCAAAAAACAGCAGCAGTTTATACTGCCTTTTTTAAAGAACGATATGAAGGATGCGAAAATGACGCGTTTATTAATAGTGGGATTAGTGCTGGCTTTATGTGCAGTTGTTAGTGCTTGTGGGCAGAAAGGTAACTTATATATGCCCAGTTCACAACTCGTACAAGAACAGGTTATTTAATGGACTACTTCCAATACCGTAACGGCCAGTTGTATGTCGAAGACCTGGCAGTTGAGGCTGTTGTTAAACAGTTTTCAACACCGAGTTATATTTATTCAAGAGCGACACTGGAACGACACTGGAAGGCGTTTGACCAAGCGTTTGGCAGTAAGCCGCATTTGATTTGTTACGCTGTTAAGGCAAACTCTAATATTGCTGTGCTCAATGTGTTGGCTCAGTTAGGGTCAGGGTTTGATATTGTGTCAGTGGGAGAGCTGGAGCGTGTATTGAAAGCAGGGGGCTCACCACAAAAAATAGTCTTTTCAGGTGTGGGTAAGCGGCACGACGAAATTCGTCGAGCCTTAGCGGTGGGTATTCGCTGTTTTAATGTGGAAGTAGCAACCGAGCTAGATAGGATTAATGAAATAGCAGGTCAGTTGGGCGTAGTTGCTAATGTTTCTATTCGAGTTAACCCCGATGTGGATGCAAAAACGCACCCGTACATCTCAACTGGATTAAAGGAAAATAAGTTTGGCCTAGCAATAGAGGTCGCTTTTGCTGAGTATCAGCGGGCGCAGCAGTTAGAGCATTTAAATATTGTTGGCTTGGACTGTCATATCGGCTCACAACTGACCGAGATAACGCCTTTTGTGGATGCGCTTGACCGTGTACTGACGCTTGTTGAGCGGTTAAAACGAGTGGGTATTGATTTACAACACCTTGATTTAGGTGGCGGTTTGGGCATTTGTTATGATGATGAAAAGCCAGTGCTACCAGAAGACTATGTGAGGGCATTGTATGAACGGCTGGGAGACTTGCCCTATGAAATCATTCTTGAACCAGGCCGAGCCATCGCCGGTAATGCCGGTATTTTAGTCACGAAGGTGGAATACATTAAACCCACCGACGATAAACAATTTGCAATTGTCGATGCCGCTATGAATGATTTAATGCGCCCAGCCCTGTACCAAGCCTGGCAAAGCATTATTGCCGTCAACCTCGATTCAGTCGCCGATAAAAAGAACTATGACATTGTAGGGCCAGTGTGTGAAACAGGGGACTTTTTAGGAAAGGATAGACCGCTATCAATAGAAGAAGGTGACTTATTAGCGGTGCGATCATCAGGTGCATACGGGTTTACAATGAGTTCAAACTACAACTCTAGGCCCAGCGTAGCAGAAGTGATGGTCGATGGTGAACGGGCACACTTAATTGGCGCGCGTCAGAGCATAGAAAGCCTATGGCAAAATGAAGCACTATTACCGTCAAAGGAAAATGGGCTGCATGTTGATTAAATTTACAAAAATGCATGGTTTAGGTAATGATTTTGTTGTTATTGATGCCGTTAACCAAACACTAGAACTGTCGGTCGACACCATTAAGCAATGGGCAGACAGGCACCGTGGTATTGGCTTTGACCAATTATTGTTGGTTAGACGAGCAGAAGGGGATGCAGATTTTCGCTATGTTATCTACAACGCCGATGGTAGTGAGGTATCGCAGTGTGGCAATGGCGCACGTTGTTTTGCCTTATTTGTTCGGCAGCAAGGGCTAACCAATAAGTCAATCATACGCGTGGAAACGGGGGCGGGTGAGCTGACGCTAACCGTGAACGAGCAGGATAATGTTGTCGTTAATATGGGGCAACCCATTTTTTTACCGGCCAAGATTCCACTCGTTAGTGAACAAGAACAGCCACTTTATAACGTAACAATAGATGATCAAGAGGTCAGTTTCTCAGCGGTATCAATGGGTAACCCGCATGCGGTTATTCAGGTGACTAATGCAGAGACTGGATACATAAATCGTGTCGGGAAAGCATTAGAGAGCCACGCGCTTTTTCCTGAGCGTGCCAATATTGGCTTCAGTGAGGTCATTGGGCGGTCCAGCCTTAAATTGCGAGTATATGAGCGAGGTGCTGGGGAAACGCAAGCCTGTGGAAGCGGCGCATGTGCGGCAGTGGTCGCTGCCATTGAACTTGGGCAAGTGGTCTCGCCAGTTGATGTAACTCTGTTAGGAGGGCATTTAACGGTTAGTTGGGAGGGCAGGGGATCCCCCGTTATGATGAGCGGCCCAGCGACCTTTGTTTTTGATGGTATGATTGAACTATGAACCAGCAGCTAGAAAACAGTAAGCCCGAGCTAACAGCAGAGCAGGTATGTGAGTACTTACAAGGGAACCCAGAATTCTTTAACCAGCATCCAGAGCTTTTAGAGTCAATAAAGCTGAGCGATCAAAAGGGTGGAGTTGTCTCCTTGACGATGCGTCAGCTGGCGCTATTGCGAGAGAAAAATGAAAAATCTCAACAGCAATTGGCCGGTTTACTGGATATTGCTAGAGAAAATGATGCGCTATTTGGCAACATGCAGCAGCTAACAGCCGCTTTGCTGGATGCGCGTTGCGTTGAAGATGTATTCGCAACACTGGATGATTTACTTCGGGACTGTTTTAGTGCTGATTTCTTTGCGTTACGCTTGCTGGCCAATGATACGTTATTAGATTTCCCCATTAGCGATGTTGTCTGGCAGCAAGACTCACCTGAATTAGACAGCTTTAAACGTTTTTTTGAGGCAAAAAAAATCAAATGTGGTCACCCAACGCATGCACAGGCAGAAGCGCTATTTTACCAGCAAGCAGAAGACGTTAAATCTGTAGCCTTTATCCCTTTAACGATAGGTGAGCGCAATGGCATGCTGGCAATAGGCAGCAAAAATGCAGACCGTTTCCACCCAGCGATGGGGGATTTATTTCTGGCACACTTAGGTGAAATGGTTGGTAAGCGGCTAGCGTCCTTGCAAGATACAGGGGTAAGGTAACGGTGGATGTTGCTGCTGCAGAACTCTGCCAGCAATTTTTACAGGCCATTAAAGTTGAACGGCGTTTATCGGCCCACACCTTAAAAGCTTATCAGCGTGACTTGCGGCAAATAGAATTATTTTGTGATGATCTTGGCCTAACTCAGTGGTCGAGTATAAAACCAGAGCATGTTCGATTGTTTTTAAGTCGGCGGCATCAAACAGGCTTAGGCAGTAAAAGTGTGCAGCGAGAGCTGTCTGCATGTCGCAGCTTTTTTAATTACTTAGTTAAAATGCAATGTCTGCCCGATAACCCAGCCAATGGCATAAAGGCACCAAAGGCTGCGAAAAGCTTACCGCATGTTTTAGACGTTGATCAGATCACTGTGTTAATGACAGCGAATGCA
>JAHRWG010000207.1 GCA_019090295.1 Cycloclasticus sp.
ACTGTAACATTATAGTTATTAATCAAACATACAATCGACCATGGATATTGACCTAAACGACCTAAATATTCTTATTATTGAGCCTTCTCGGACGCAGCAACACTTTATAGAGCGCGAGCTCAACACACTGGGCATTGATAAAGTTGACTGCGTAAGCACAGCTAAAGATGCCTTAGAATACATTCTAATGGGTGCGCCCGATTTAATTCTGTGTGCATATTACCTAAGTGATATGACTGGCAGTGAGTTATTAGAAACCCTTAGACAAGATGAAGCCAACCATGAGATTTGTTTTGTGCTGGTCTCTAGCGTTACCGACATCAAACAGTTAGATGATATTCGTCAGGCAGGGGTGGTAGCTATTTTACCCAAACCATTTTCAGCCAGTGATTTAACATTAGCACTAAAGTCCACACTTCATCACCTTAACCCAGAAGAACTGACTAACTTAGAAGAACTAAAAATTCTACTGGTTGATGATAGCCCATTAGCAAGAAAGCATATTATTCGAACACTTAAAGGCATGGGGTTTGAGAACATTACCCAAGCTGAAAATGGGCGTGAAGCCGTTGGCTTATTAGATGAAACATTGTTTGACCTCATCGTAACCGACTACAACATGCCCGAAATGGATGGTCGAGAGCTATCAGCCTATATTCGTGAACAAAGCTCGCAAACTTCCGTTCCTATTATTATGGTCACTAGCGAGCAAGATAGCAGCCGACTAGCTGCTGTTCAACAAGCCGGCGTTTCAGCCATTTGCGACAAACCTTTTGACCCCGAAAATGTGAGACAATTAATCCAACGACTCGTCTCTTAAACAACGGTTACTATGGAACAATCAACACCCTCAATCAGCATTGTGCTGCCTTGCTTAAATGAAGCGACCAACCTCGTTTCACTACTGCCAAAACTAAAGCAAGCACAACCACATGCAGAAATATTAGTGGTGGACGACGGCTCAACTGATGACTCTGCTAAAATTTGCCAGCAACACGATATTCGCGTGGTATCACATCCCCAACCACTTGGTAATGGGGCCGCCATTAAAGCCGGTGCGCGCGAAGCGAAGGGCGATATCATCGTCTTTATGGATTCCGATGGGCAGCACCAACCCGATGACATTCAACTCTTACTCAATAAGCTTGAAGAAGGCTACGATATGGTTGTCGGTGCAAGGCATTCAAACACCCACGCATCCACCAAACGACTTATCGGCAATACCATATTTAACAAGCTTGCTTCGTTTATGACTGGGCAAAAAATAGAAGACCTTACGTCCGGTTTTAGGGCTGTTCGGGCCAAACATTTTAAGAAATTTCTATACTTACTGCCTAATGGGTTTTCATACCCCACCACCTCCACCATGGCATTTTTTCGTTCTGCACTACCTGTTGCCTACATCCCAATACACGCCGGAAAACGTGATGGGAAAAGTAAAATAAAACTCTTAAACGACGGCTTACGCTTCTTTGTTATTATTCTAAAAATTGGTGCACTTTTTTCACCAATGAGATTATTTTTACCGATCAGCGTACTGTTTTTTTTATTAGGCGTTATCAACCATATTGACAACTACCTTTCATCTGGAACGTTTAGCAATGGCAGTTTATTGCTATACACGTCATCTGTATTCATTTTCTTGATGGGGATTTTGTCGGAACAAATATCATCGTTGCATTATAGAAATACCGACAAAGAATAACGACGCCCCCGCTATCATTAAGCCTTAATGAACCCGATAAGCCCGTTGAAAGTTTTGATGCTAACATCAAGCTACCCAAGGAATGGTAGCGACAATAGTTCGGTGTTCTTGCGTTACCTTGCAACTAGTTTGGCCCAACAGCAGGTAGATGTTCACGTTTTAGCACCTGATCACCCACTTGTTGACAATACAGAGCTAGATACAGGTGTAAAAAATCACTGGTTCCAATACCTTCCCAAACAATGGCAACGACTTGCTTACGGATCTGGCATCCTGCCAAATTTAAAACGAAACAAACTACTCTACCTACAGGTTCCTTTTTTTCTAACAGCCATGTTTATTTCGCTATTTTTCTTATGTAGAAAAATAAAACCTGATGTTATTCACGCGCATTGGATTATCCCCCAAGGGTTTATAGCCATCATTGTTGGAAAACTATTAAAAATACCCGTTATTGCTACCGCTCATGGTGGCGATGCTTTTTCACTCAACACAAATCTCCTTGGCCGCTTAAAAGGGTTTACGTTAAAGCACTGCCACGCTTGGACATCCAACACATCCGCTACTGCAAACGCTTGCGGCCAATCAAGCGACATACCAAAACCCATCATTATTCCAATGGGCGTAGATATTGAGCATTTTCAATCAGGCAATTCTGCTAAATTATTAGAGCAAGAAAATAAAAAAATCATTTTATTTGTTGGGCGACTCGTTGAAAAAAAAGGCGTTAAATACCTTATTAAAGCATTTTCAAAACTGCCGCTAGAGACTCAAAACACCTCGGTTTTATGGATTATTGGAGATGGCGATGAACGTATGGAGCTTGAACAACAAGCAAAGCAATTAAGCATTACAAACATAAAGTTTTGGGGGCAAATACAAAACGAACAACTCCCTGACTATTATGCCGCCGCAAGCATTTTTGTAGCACCATCCGTTATTGATTCAAAAGGAGACACTGAGGGGCAAGGGGTTATTTTATTGGAAGCCATGGCGAGTAAAACGCCAATCATAGCTACTACCGTAGGTGGTATACCGGAAGTAATTTCTCACAAAGAAACTGGGCTACTTGTTCCACCTAATAATTCAGCTGAGTTATCTACCGCTCTTAAGTCTATTTTAAACAATAATGACATTGCTAATGAATACATTGAAAAGGCACTAATAAGGGTTAATGAAGATTTTTCTTGGGAAAATATTACTCAAAAATTCATCATTGCATTTAAGAACGTAATCAGCTCAAAGCTCTAACGCACCGCTAAAGCTGTGCCATGTAAATACGCAAGGCCAGAAATATATTTCACTACCCTTCTTAGCGCCCAAAAGGGCAGGATTTCTTTCTTTATAACCCAGTTCAAATAGCCAATCACAGTCCAAAGCACAGGCTTAGTAACCATGACCACTAATTTCAAAAAAAACCCTGAATAACGAACATCCGCCCTAACATAGGCCATTTCCTCGTAATGTTTGGTATGCTTTTCAATAAAACGCGATGATGACTCAGCGCCTGCTTTATACATCTTTTCGGTTACCGATATTAATGTCAGCGCATCATTATGATTAACTTTTGCACTTTCCACTAACGACACCCTGGCTCCCGACTCGTTTAAAGTAATAAACAAGTCCCTATCTTCAAATCCAAAATGATACGCCTCATCAAAACCACCTACCGATTCAAAGGCTTTTCTATTAGACATAAAAATAGATGTCGTCATACTTGAGTGCTCGCCTTGAAAAAACCTAACTGCCCGTTCTTTCGCCACATCATTTTGGTATTTTGCCCAAAAGTCACCTTGCGGCGCATGAATTTGACCAAAACACACATCGTAACCTTTTTCGTATTCTTCCAATAATAAGGCAAGGGTATCTTCTTTCATCAAGGAGCAATCTGCATCTAAAAACAAAATGACTTCCCCATTGCCTGCTCTAGCACCTTGATTCCTCGCCACACTACACCCACTATTTTTTTCAAGCCGAACAACATTAACACCCTTATTATCAACGGCTACTGGCTCATCAGACCCATCATCAACAATGTATACATTAACTTTCCAGCCATTAGGTAATTGCTGGATAAAAATTGATTTTAATGTTTCTTCTAAATAGGGGTTGTCGTTATAAACAGGAATGACAATATCAAGCGCCTTGCTTAAATTGTTGTTTTTTAAAGCCACCACCTACAGCGTTTTTAGATAGCTTTGATACGTTAACTGCAACCCATCTTTGAGCTTAATTGAGGCTTTCCAACCCAGCTCATCTATACGACGTACATCTAGCAGTTTACGTGGTGCTCCATCGGGCTTTGATGCATCCCATTGAATTTTTCCTTCATAGTCAATAACACTTACCAATAAGGCGACCAGTTCTTTAATGGACACATCAGAACCCGTGCCAATATTAACGTGGCTACTTCTTACGGGTATCCTCTGCTCATAATCGCCTTTGGGGATATTCATCAGCATCACGCAAGCCTCGGCTAAGTCATCAACGTATAGAAACTCACGCAGGGCGCTTCCCGCGCCCCAAACGCTTAAAGCTTTGTCTTTATTTATTTTTGCCTCGTGAATCCGTCGGATTAATCCGGGTATTACATGGCTGTTTTGCAAATCATAATTATCATTAGGGCCATACAAATTAGTAGGCATGACAGACCTAAAATCCGTACCGTATTGACGGTTATATGATTCACACATTTTAATACCGGCAATTTTTGCTACTGCATACGGCTCATTAGTTGGCTCAAGACCACTGGTTAACAAGGCGCTCTCTGTCATAGGCTGGGGTGCTAACCTAGGATAAATACACGAACTTCCCAAAAATAATAGCTCCTTGACCCCAGCTTTATAAGCCTGATGAATCACATTGTTTTGAACCATTAAGTTTTCGTAAATAAAATCGGCGGGATATTCGTTATTAGCAAAAATACCGCCTACTTTGGCTGCTGCCAACACCACGTATTCTGGTTGCTCTTGTTGAAAAAAAACACTCACAGCTTGTTGGTCTAACAAATCCAGCTCATTACGCGTTTTTTTTATAATGTTGCGAAAACCCTTTTTATTCAGCTCCCGAACAATGGCTGAACCCACCATTCCACGATGACCCGCCACATAGATTTGTGCAGACTTATCCATCCCTTACTCCTGAGCAGTCACAACATCAAAGCCTTGGTTAACCAACAACGCATCACGCTTTGCATGAGCCAAATCGCTTTGTAACATTTCACACACTAACTCATTAAATGTAATTTTAGGTGACCAACCCAATTGTTTTTTAGCTTTAGTTGCGTCACCTAATAAGGTTTCAACCTCTGCTGGCCTAAAGTAACGCGAGTCGATACGAATAATCACATCACCCACTTTTTTCTTACAATCAGCAGGCACTTCCGTCAGAACAGCCACCTCATCTAAACCCTGCCCCTGCCATGTAATAGCCAAAGCTAGCTCTTCTAATGCACACATAATAAAATCACGTACAGAGTGCTGCTCACCCGTTGCAATCACATAGTCTTCGGCGCTTTCTTGTTGAAGCATCAACCACTGCATTTCCACATAATCTTTAGCATGCCCCCAATCGCGTTTGGCATCTAAGTTACCCAAGTAAAGACAATCGTCCAAACCATGATGAATATTTGCCAAACCACGGGTTATTTTACGGGTAACAAAGGTTTCGCCTCGCCGAGGGGATTCATGGTTAAACAAAATACCATTACACGCATACATTCCGTACGCTTCACGATAATTAATCACCGTCCAATACGCATACAGCTTGGCCACAGCATACGGTGAGCGCGGGTGGAAAGGTGTAGTTTCGGTTTGAGGGGTTTCTTGCACTAAACCATATAACTCAGACGTGGATGCTTGATAAAACTTCGTTCTACTCTCCAAGCCTAACAAACGAATTGCTTCAAGTAAGCGCAACGCACCTAAACCATCGACATCAGCGGTATACTCAGGTGACTCAAAACTTACCGCAACGTGCGATTGCGCAGCTAAATTATAGACTTCATCAGGCTGAACCTCTTGCAAAATACGGGTTAAGTTAGAGCTATCGCTTAAGTCTCCATAGTGTAATATTAAGTTTCTATTATCTACGTGCGGGTCTTGATAAAGACCATCAATTCTTTCAGTGTTAAAAGACGAAGCACGGCGCTTAATCCCATGTACCTCATAACCTTTTTCTAATAATAGCTCAGCAAGGTAAGAACCATCTTGGCCTGTAATACCGGTTATTAATGCTTTTTTCATTGTTCTCTATACCACCTTACTTAAACACTTACTTTCATTGAAAGTAATACTTTACCCTTGCAAATAAAAGCTTCGGAGCTCCCTTAACAAGGGCCCGAAACATTGACATCGACTTAAGATCAGCACCAAAATAGTAACTATAATCATCAAATGAATAAGAGAACCCTTCTTCTAACTCAACGCCTTTCCTTCGTACTAACGAAAGCTTCCCACCCCTACTTTCGCTATCTGGGTAACTCAAGTTATGCTCAATAGGTCGAAAACTCATTGGGTAGCTTTTCCTAGGGTTTATTACTCGCCTAGATGTTAGAATATATTTATTTAAGAGTATTTCGCTAGGCTTCGTTGCCAAGATATCTATATCGACTTCATTTCTATCCAGCCCCAGTAATCTATACACCATTTCACCGCAAGGTTCATAAAAAGCATCGTACACAACTTCAGCTTTACTAAGTGGGCAAAAAACAAAAATGGGTTCTGGTCTTTTTTGGTGAGCAATATCAACTTGGTGAAGGTGCGAACCTCTAGGAATATGCATGCCACCAGGGTCCGAGCAGTTACTTGTGTAGGATTGATAAGGGTTAATGAATACCAAATTATATTGCAGTAAATAAGCAGCATAATATTTTTTCCAAGAGCTTTCTGGCCACGCCTTAACAGCAGCCGGTAAACCCTTAGTTTCCTCAACCGTACAGTGAGTCGACAGCTTATACCAACGTTTAAACCCAAGCCAATGCTTAGCAGACCAGCACTGACCCGACGAACACGGCATTTGAATAGGGTAAGTTGAATAGCCATTTTTCATTGGCGTAAATGGTAGGCCAGCGTATTCATTATATTCAGGCGCATATAAACTAATACCGGCCACTGAGTCATGCTGTTCATAGTGCTTCAGCGATGCCACTGAGTACTGATAAAAATACTTATCAACAATCAAGTCATCTTCAAGAATAATAACAGCTCCATACTCCAGCGCCAGATCACCGCACATAATAATATGTTGCTTTAAACCTAAACGTACGGGGCGCTGCAAAACAGACACCGTTATTGCTGAAGGCTCGTACTCATGCGCCAGCTTTACGACAGCATTACTTGCCTCACCTTCAAGTGAAATAATCAAGTGAACACCCTCTGGATACTCTGCCTGTTCAATTGAATTTAATAAACGCTTCAGGGACTTCGGTCGATTGTATGCAACTATAACAATAACGGGGAAAATAACTCTATTGCTCATAATTTTTTATAACAGTTCAGTTAATTTCAGTAGAGGCGCTTTACATTAAGAGCCATGCGATTCAACTATAGCAATAAAATGCTGTTCAAATTTCCGCATTTGCAACTTAAAGTTAAATAATTTTCGTGCTAGCTTCCGCCCCCTCTGCCCCATCTCTAATGCTTTTTCTGGGTAATTAACCATTTCCAATATAGCCTCTTTAATCCCGTTGACATCTAACGGGTCAACCAAAAAACCATTCAGGCCATTAGAGACAGCCTCAGGAATTCCTCCGGTAGCTGAGGCTACTATTGGCTTACCTAAGATCATACCCTCAAGAATAGATAGTCCTAAAGCTTCCTCTTGATAAAGAGCTCCAGTTATTAGATGAATTCGACTAGCTAATATCAGACAATGAGACTTTGAAATTTCTTCGACCACTCGACCATTACTCAAGTCCCCCATTAAAGATATATGGTTCTCTAGCCCTAACATTTTTATTTGATGTCTTATTTCACTTTCTAGCTCCCCACCCCCTATCAGTACAAGCTGCATATTTGCACTAGACTCTTTATTTGCCTTAGCAAAAGCTCTTATTACATTAGTATGGTTTTTCACAGGAGTCTGCCTTGCAACCATAACAAACCTAAAAACATCCGTTACTGGAATCACATTTGCATAAGATGGTTTAAAGTCAGGCACGCCCAAGTAGTTAACGTGAGCCTTGTGGGGTGGACAACCTAATTTCACTGCTTCATTCATTAAAAAATTGGAAACAAAAAATAATTTATTAGCTAGCCCCCACACTAAGTTCAGACGTAAACAATATACTTTATTTTCCCTAGCAAGGTTCACATCAGTTCCATGATGGATGATACAAAAAGGCTTGTTAATTTTACCTACATCCCTACCAAGTTTCTCCGGAATAAAAGCAAACTGAAAACACACTAAATCCGCATCCGTTTCGTTAATCATACTGATAAGGTTTCCCAAATTAGCCGTTGCAATACCATGGTAATTGAAGAATTTATACCTAATATAGTACACCAAGCGCAGGAGTGTATTAGCTACACCGTTCCATTGCTTCACGCCTTCGAATGGGTATTCGGATTTATTAACGTGCTTCCCCACTAATACCTCAACATCAAAATGCTTAAAACCTCTGAGCATTCGATATAAAAAAACCTCAGAGTAGCGACCGAGCTCATCTTGTATTATTAATAATTTTTTCTTTACGGCCAAAAGGTCCTCACAATTTTCTTAAACCCTTTTTTTAAAATATCTTGATATCTCAGGTTTTTCTTTGCATACCACTTATTCAAAGCAACCAGCAACCCAAAATGCTCATATGCTAATCGAAACTGTTCTACTTCATGAGGCGTTGACGACATGCCACCAGCTCTAAAATTAACAAATACTCGGTCCATGTACTTACTATTTAAGTCCATCCTAATTATTTTCAAAATAAAGTCATAATCGGCTATTGCTTTATAACTTTCATTAAACTCAAATTTTGTTAAGAACTTTTTCCTTATAAACAAGCTAGGGTGCGGTAAAGGCATTTTGAATTTATATTCACTTAATTGAGGGTAAAATACTCTTGACTCATTAACGCCTCCAAGGATATTAACATTACCAAAAACATAATCTATGTCATTACCTTTCACCGCTAAGAAAACATTATGGATTATGCCGTCTACATACCAATCGTCAGCATTAAGAAAAGCTACATAGTCCCCTGTACACAGACTTACCCCTTTATTCATGGCGTTGTATATGCCGCTATCCTTCTCACTTACCCAACTGTCTATGGCATGATCATATTTCTTAATGATATCAAGCGTCTTATCTGTAGACCCACCATCAACAATAATATACTCAACATTATCGTAGTCCTGATTTAAGACACTCTTAATTGTCTGCTCTAAATATTTTTCGCCATTATAAACCACTGTAACGATACTTATTAATGGCTTACCCCTATACGGCTGTTTAAAACACCCTTTTACACGTAAGCCACCAGTTACCCCACCCTTCTCACTTACGCTCCCAAAAAATTTTGAACTTAACACACCATTTGAAACTTTTTCAAATTTAGGCTTATCCTTTGTTAAACGCCTCGTTGTACTATATCGATCATCTAAGCAAAAGAACTTACTCATCAAAAAGCACCATTTTGACTAGTTTTTTAACGTTTTCCTGGTAAATTAGTCTACAAGCCAAAGTGCCATAATTCATCCTAATATGCCCTCCAAAAAAACCACTTAGTTACAAATATTCTCAAGCACACCCTCAATAATTAAGAGTTATGCAGTCATACTAAATTTCATCAATCTTAACCGTCAATTTACAACGCGTCTTGCTAGAGCCTCTTCATAAAGTGTCACATATTGATTTACTACTTTAGATGACTCAAATTTACTCATTACTGATTCCCTAGCATTCCTACATAATTCATCATAATTAGCATCTGTTAACACCCAGCATATACCTTTGGCTAAATCGGTTACCTCCAATGCCCTAGCTAGATAACCATTCTCCCTGTGAGATATCAAGTCAGCATTCCCACCAATGAAAAATCCAACAACAGGGGTCGCACAAGCTAAACTTTCCATTATAGTGTTTGACAAATTTTCCTGTATGGAGGGCACTACCATTACATCGCAAGCACTGTATAGAACCTGTAATGAAGAGTCGTCCTGAAATTGGCCTAGGTAACGTACCTTAAACTTTAAGCTAGGAGGGTTTTTAGGCTCTCCACTTCCAAAAACAACTATTTCAACATTTTCTAGTTTTAGCTTATTAATAGCCTCTTGTAATAAAAGAAAACCTTTTCTTGGGTCACCAGTTGAACTCATCGCGCCAAATAAGATTAATTTTTTATCCTTCGGCAAGGAAAATATTTCACGAGCACGCCTCTTATCAATAGGCTTAAAAATATTTGTATCGATGGGATTTGGTATTGTGACAACCTTCCGATTATTAAAAAGTGAGCTTTCTTTTGCGCAATCAGACAACCAATGACTCAAACCGACAATAGTTAGATTATCAATTTGTGAATATGTTTTATGTTTTCGAATAAACACATCACGACTTAAATCATTATTTTCTATTGATTTTAATACCTTACATTGGCCACAGCTATCAACATACCTCCCACACTCTTCATCATAGTGACAGCCGCCAGTAAATGACCACATATCATGCAGCGACCAAACTATAGGTGCTTTTATTCTACCCAACTCTTCTACTCTTATCATTTCGTTACAAATCCAATGTAAATGTACAATATCAGGGTTAATCTCATTGATTTTATCTACAATTTCAGAATACTTTAGGTATGACGGGCTAAACAGTGTTTTAGTTCTATTAGGATAATTTTTCATTTTATCTAAAAAAAAGAATTGCAACCTTCTTAGCCGCTGACGTATCTTGCCAACACTTTGACTCAATGATAAAACAGTACGGTCATCGCTTTGCTTGGTTATTACTAACATTTCACTGCTTATATCAGTATTAATGAGCGACTGATGTAATCGATAAGCTGCTCTTGCAGCCCCGCCATTTATATCATTAGTATTAACAATTAGAATTTTCATAGAATAGTTTTTCCCTGTACCCCAATTTACTTCTAATTTCAAAGGTTGCATCTAAAATATAATTTTCAACATCAATATCATCAACAGTAGAAGAGAACGTCTCTCCCTCCCTAACAAACTTTAACGATAAATTAGGGTTGTATATCTTTGCCATTTTTTCACTTTCTTGCATAGCTTCAAAGCTAGACAACTTAACGACCTCTTTTATAGTCGCGTCGTCAACCAAAACGCCTAAATTCAAATAGAGCATTTTTAGGGATGAGAATGTATCTTCTTTCAATTCCTCATACTTGATAAGATGCACCCTTTGTGACGAGTCCCCTCTAAGTAACCAAGAGTCAACATGGCGAATCCAAGCGCTAACCCCGTAAACATCATCTTTAACAAACTCAAGAAACTCCCCACTGAACCGTTTCAATGACTTACTGTAAAGGTAATAGCTCCTCATCACACTTAAAGGGTTTCTGAGCAAATAAATAACATGATTGTATTGACTGCAGTATTCAGAATGACTTTTTATAAACCTAAATTTTGGAGCGTCCCACATAGGCTCATTAGCAATATGCTCACTCATGTGTATATCTGGAATTAATTGCTGGATATTATAAAACGTTGCCCGCTGTTTACAGCCTGACTCAATTAAACAAGTATTTGCAAGCATTGAGCTTAGCCATGTAATGCCACTTCTTGGAAACTCGACTATATAGACATCACTACTTTTCTGTATTCGCGGCAACTTAGGCGGGACATATGCCCTGCTCTTTCTTGTAAAAAAACCACGCCCCCCCGCTATTTTTCTATTCATAGTACCCACTCTTATCCAAACTCAAGGCAAACCTCATTGAGACCGCCCTGTTAGACTCAGCATATGAAGCTAGAATTTTTTTTCTTTGTTGTTTTGTTAACTTAATTGTTCTATCTACCCAAAAATTAGGTACCCTAACTGACTTCAAATAGTCCCCTATAAATTTATTTAATTGGATGCTTAAATTAGGGATTAATCTTCTTTTCATTCTTTTCAAGTAATAAAAAACTGATTCATTCCGAGTTCTTTTGTACCCATTTTTTTCCGACGAGCGGACATTTTCTTTTTGTAAAGAATAG
>JAHRWG010000208.1 GCA_019090295.1 Cycloclasticus sp.
GTTAAGGGGCTTGGTCAACACTACAGATATCCTTTATTTCATTTTATTTACAGGTGGTTTTTTAATCCTTAGCATCCGCCGACTTGATAACGACCGTTTACAAAAATGAGTATATCTAAAAAAACCCATCAGCTTATTCGGCTGCAAAACATCCTATTTACGGTTCTTTTTATCTGTAGTCTGAGCCTTTTAGCGTGGTTAAGTACACAATACCGCACCCAGTTCGATTGGACCGCTAACAATAGGAACTCCTTGTCCCAACCGAGCATACTGCTTCTCAAAAAGCTTAAGCAGCCTGTTGAGGTGTATGCTTATACCTCTGAAAACGAACTACTGCGCCGCCAAACCTCTGTCCTTATCGACAAATACCAGCACCATAAAGCCGATATATCACTTAGCTATATCAACCCAGATATACGCCCAGATAAAGCGCGTGAAGAAGGCATTACTGCCGATGGTGAACTTGTTCTTTACTATAACGGGCAGCGTGAATCCATCAAACGTTTAGATGAGCAGTCACTAACCAATGCCTTACAACGACTAACCAATAGCCAGCAACGGTGGGTCGTTTTTTTGCAAGGCCATGGTGAGCGAGACCCTAATGGTAAGGCTAACTTTGATTATTCCATTTTTCAAAACGAACTTAAAAACAAAGGCATTAATAGTCAAACCATTAACTTAGTTAACACCCCCAGCATTCCACATAACACCTCTTTATTAGTGATTGCTGATCCAAAGTCGGCCTTTTTAGAGGGTGAGATTAAGCTTATTAAGGATTATATAAGCTCATCACGCCCAATACTTCTGCTGGGCGAGCCGCGCCAAAACCAACATATTTCTACGCTGTCTTCTCTGTTCGGCATACGCTTTTTACCCGGAACAGTCGTTGATGCAACAACACAAATGTTTGCCATTGAAGACCCTACTTTTGCATTGGTAACCCAATACCCTGATCATGTATCGACCCGCCACCTACAAACCATGAGTTTATTTCCCGGTACTGCTGGCCTTAGTATCAATAACAATATGGATTATACTGCCACCGCTTTTTTATCTACGCTTGAGCGCTCATGGACAGAAACGGGCAATATTGAAGGACAAATACAATTTGATAGCGATACTGACGAACAACAAGGCCCTATCACTATCGGCTATGCACTTAGTCGTCTTACGCAAGACCGGCAACAACGTATAGCCGTTATTGGTGATTCGGATTTTTTAAGCAATGCTTTTCTTGGCAACGGTGCCAACTTAGACCTTGGCCTCAGCTTAATTCGCTGGTTGAATCATGACGATAGCCTTATTGATATTCCTGCCAAAACGGCTGGTGACCTTCAGTTGAATATCTCCCAAACATGGTCCATTGTCTTTGGCTTGGGGTTTCTAATTGGCTTACCGATTTTATTTATTGCTAGTGGCCTTATTATTTGGCTAAAACGCAAACAGAGCTGAGTTAACCACATGAAAAGCCGCCTTATCATTAATGCCATCTTGGTCGTTGTATTAATTGCTCTAGGTTTCATTATTGCTTTAAAGCCTAATTCAAAAAATACAGCACTCTCTGCTCTTGTAGCCATTAATAGTCCTGATATAAAGACCATCAGCATTAAGCGAAAAGATAATGATTCGCTTCATTTCTCTTTAGAAAATGGGCACTGGGTTATTGATCAGCCAATTCAAGCCCCTGCACTGCTTGGAAAAATAGAGCGACTCCTTAAAATTGCTCAAATCAAGCCACCTGTCAGTTACCCATTAGAGGGTATTTCGCTTGATAATTTCGGTTTATTAGACCCAAAGGTTAGCATCCAATTTAACAGCTCTAGTTTGAACATCGGTCTTAGTGAAAGCGTTCATTCTCGCCGCTACGTTAGTGACCACCAGCAACTTTACTTACTGGATGACACCTTTCTACACCACCTTACAGCGCCTCTAAGTGCCTATATAGACACTCGATTACTCCCTAACAACATTCAAATAGTGCGTTTAAAAACCCCCTTATTAGACCTTCAACAAAAAACTGACCATAGTTGGGTGAACAAGCAAACACCTACCGATGAACTCTCGGCCGACTCCATTCAAATACTATTTGATGAGTGGCGTTTTGCACGAGCCATTAAGGTAACGCCTCAATTACAAAAAGTTACCGGTAAACCTATTATCATAACCTTGAGCAACCAAAAGCGCTTGGAGTTCACCCTAATACAAGGTGAAAAAACCATGACCCTTATTTCAAGCAAAAACAAACTGGCTTACACCTTCAGCAGCCATAAATACCGTAAAATGACCACCCTTCCAGCATTAAACCCTAACGATGCCTGAGCTACCAGAAGTTGAAACGACGTGTCGAGGCATTGCCCCTCATATTGAAGGGCAACAGGTTGACACGGCCATTGTTCGCCACCCTACGTTACGTTGGCCTGTTAGCTCTGAGGTGGAAAACTTGCTGCCGGGCTTAACCATTAACAAGGTTACGCGCCGAGCAAAATACCTCTTACTTGAAACAAACAGCGGCACCTTAATTATTCACTTAGGCATGTCCGGCAGCTTACGAATTGTTGACCCCCATACGCCTGTTGAAAAGCATGAACATATTGATATAGTTTTCAACAACAAGCGGTGCTTACGCTATAAAGACCCACGGCGTTTCGGTTGCTTTTTATGGACGGACCTACCGATACAGCAACATAAATTAATTGCTCACTTAGGGCCAGAACCCTTATCGGACTTATTTGATATTGACTACTTTTACCATAAGGCACAGCTTAGAAAAGCTCCTATTAAAACGTTTATTATGGACGGTAAAGTCGTTGTTGGTGTCGGCAATATTTATGCTTGCGAAGCACTCTTCTCATCAGGTATCCACCCTCAACGGGCTGCCAACCGACTTTCAAAGAAACGCCTGCAGGTTTTATTGAACAACATCAAGCTTGTTTTAGCGCGTGCGATACAACAAGGCGGTACAACCTTAAAAGACTTTGTTAATAGTGACGGCAAGCCAGGCTACTTTCAGCAAACATTGAATGTCTATGGTCGAAAAAACCAGCCTTGCAGTGTCTGCCAGTCGCCGATCAAACAGGTTGTCATTGCTCAACGTTCCACTTTCTATTGCCCAAACTGCCAGCATTAACAGCAAACTTCTCTAGAGTTTCAGCTCTATTTCTTATAGAGTATCTCTAAAGGAGAGATGTATTGCTTAATGTGAAAAACAAGTTTGTTCGGCAGCTGATAGGTAGCGTCATTGACCTACTGCCTATATTTGCGGTTATTTTCGTTTTCCAAATTTTGGTGTTGCGTCAACCCGTTCCTAATATTGCAGATATTGCTATTGGTACTGCATTTGTTGTCTTAGGTCTGACTCTATTTATTCAAGGCTTAGAAAAAAGCCTTTTCCCCGTCGGGGAACATATGGCGTACGCCTTTGCTAAAAAGGGCAGTCTCTTTTGGCTGCTTTTGTTTGCCTTTTCATTGGGTTTTGGCACCACGGCTGCTGAACCTGCACTCATTGCTGTTGCCGATGAAGCCGCTCGTATAGCCGCAGAAGGCGGCATGATTCATTCATCAGACGCTGCACAGTCAGACTACGCTCTCGGTTTAAGGTTTACCGTAGCAGCCTCCGTCGGCGCAGCTATTTTAGTGGGTGTATTAAGGATCATTCGAGGCTGGCCATTACACTACCTTATTATCCCGGGCTATATTGGCGTCGTGGTGATGACCTTCTTTGCACCCGATGAAATTATTGGCATTGCTTATGA
>JAHRWG010000209.1 GCA_019090295.1 Cycloclasticus sp.
CGTGATGCTAATTCTGAGTTTAAAGAAGCGTTGAAAGAAAAAATGATCACAGAGGATGATTTACGTTCAGGCGAAGAGCGTATTCAGCAAAAGACCGATCAGCATGTTAAAGAAATTGATCAGCACCTTGCGGTTAAAGAAAAAGACTTGATGTCTATGTAATCACTCGTTAACCATTCCTTGCTGCATGAGTTTTAGTGGCAAACCACCCGTAAAGGTAAAGGAAGCTATTGTGCAGGATAATGTGAAAGAAGCAGAGCCAAGTAACAGCCCCGACCATATTGCTATTATCATGGATGGTAATGGTCGGTGGGCTCAGCAGCAGGAAAAGCCTCGAGCATTTGGGCATAAGGCTGGTGTTGACGCATTAAAGAAAACCATAGAGTATTGTGCAAAGCATCATGTGAAGTTTCTGACTGTGTTTGCATTTAGCAGTGAAAATTGGCTGCGTCCTGCGAAAGAAGTGGATATTTTAATGAGCTTGTTTATGTTAGCGCTTAAGCAACAAAGCTCGAAGCTTCACAAAAACAACATTCGCCTTAAAGTGATCGGTGACTGTGCGCGCTTTAATTCTAAATTACAGGCAAAAATTAAAGATGCTGAGCATTTAACAGCTGGTAATACTGGGCTTACTCTTGTTGTTGCTGCTAACTATGGTGGGCAGTGGGATATTCAACAAGCGACGCAACAGCTTATTGAACAGGCTGTAAAATTAAAGTTACCAGCCAGCGAGTTAGATTTGGCTGATTTTTTATCGACCCGTGGAATACCAGATCCTGACCTTTTTATTAGAACAGGTGGCGAGCAGCGGATCAGTAATTTTTTATTGTGGCAGCTTGCTTATACAGAGCTTTATTTCACAGAAACCTTGTGGCCAAGTTTTGGTGAAGCTGAAATGGATGAAGCTTTAAAAGCTTACTCATCGCGTCAGCGCCGTTTTGGAAAAGTGTCAGAGCAAATAACGGGTGAAAATCCTTAATGAGCAGCTTAACGAAACGTATTTTAACTGCGGTAGCCCTTATTCCTTTTGTTCTATGGTTGGTATTATTGTCCCCAGCAGATGTGTTTATAGTTATTTTTTCTGGGGTTATGCTTGTTGCCGCTTTTGAATGGGCAGGATTGAGTAGTATCAGTCAGTTAATACCTAAACTCCTGTTTGCAGTGCTGATTGTGCTGGCTTCTAATTTACTGCTGCTGGCTAATCAACCAGTCTTAATAGCGGGGCTAATGACGGGTCTTGTGTTTTGGTTGGTATTGATCGGTTTAATTATCACGGTTCCACGCTGGCTTTTAAGTATTAAAGTAAAGCCTTTTTATATGCAGTTTATAGGCGGATTCCTGTTAAGTTTAACGTTTGTTTCGCTTGTTTACCTCAAGCAGTCGGTACAAGAAGGTGATACCGCTTTAATGTACCTACTGCTGCTAATATGGGTGGCTGATTCAGGGGCTTATTTTTCAGGTCGTGCTTTTGGAAAACACAAATTAAGTATCCATGTTAGTCCTGCGAAATCCATTGAAGGTTTGTTAGGAGGCATGGTGCTATGTCTTTTGCTGTCAGTGATAGCAGCAGGCTATTTCGAACAAAGTCAGGTTGCTTTGTTTACCTTATTTTCATTAGGTGTTGCTTGGGTGTCGGTGTACGGGGATTTAGTTGAAAGCCTTGTTAAACGGCGTGCAGGCGTGAAGGATAGTGGGCATATATTACCGGGGCACGGTGGCATCCTAGATAGAATTGATAGTTTGTTAGCAGCAGCACCATTTTCCGTAGCGTTTTACATCTTGATGGAATTATTGTCGTGAAAAGCGTTTGTATTTTAGGGTCAACGGGCTCAATCGGGGTAAGTACTCTTGATGTTGTCAGGTTAAATGCTAGCAACTACAAGGTTGTTGCGTTAACGGCGAACAAAAATATACAATTATTGAAGCAGCAATGCGTCGAGTTTAACCCAATGTTTGTGGTTATCCCTGATGCTGACTTAGCAGAACAATTTGAACGGAGTATTCAGCAGTCCGAACTTGATGGAATAAGTGTGCTGTCAGGTAAGGAATCGCTGGAGTTTGTATGCCAATTGGAGATAGTAGACGTTGTTGTGGCCGCTATAGTAGGGGCTGCTGGTCTGCTTCCAACACTGGCGGCAGCTAAAGCAGGTAAAGTTTTATTGTTAGCCAATAAAGAAGCATTGGTTATTTCTGGTGACTTATTAATGTCTGCTGTCAGTGAGAATGGAGCGACATTATTGCCGTTGGATAGCGAGCATAATGCGCTGTTTCAGTGCATGCCTGCAGCTTATCGAACCGGAGAGCCGGTTAAAGGGTTAAGGCGACTGATACTGACAGCATCAGGTGGCCCATTCCTTCATGCGAGTGACGAAGAGCTCAGTCGGGTGACTGTTGAGCAAGCCTGCGCGCATCCTAACTGGTCAATGGGGCAGAAGATATCCATTGATTCAGCCACAATGATGAACAAAGGCCTAGAGGTAATAGAAGCCAGTTATTTATTTTCTGTGGACGCTGATGATATTGATGTCCTTGTGCACCCGCAAAGTATTATTCACTCAATGGTCGATTACATTGATGGATCGGTTCTAGCGCAATTAGGTAACCCTGATATGAGAACGCCTATTGCACATGCCTTATCCTGGCCAGATAGGCAGCCAAGTGGTGTTTCAGCCTTAGACTTTATATTACATAAGCAACTTAGCTTTGAACCCCCGTCAATAGATAAATTTCCTTGTTTAAGGCTTGCTTATGAGGCATTAAAGGCAAAGGGAACCGCTACCACTATTTTAAACGCGGCCAATGAGGTCGCTGTCGATAATTTTTTAAACAATAAAATTAGTTTTACTGACATACCTAAGCTTATAGAGAAAACAATGGAGCGCTCTGAGGTTAAAACAGTTGATTCCATTGCAACAGTGCTATTAGCTGATGCCGAAGCTAGGGAACAAGCGACAACATGTATAGGCTTGATTAAATGAGTGCGGTTATTTCGTTATTATCGTTTGTTTTAGCCTTGGGTATTTTGGTAACGGTTCATGAATTTGGTCACTTCTGGGTGGCGAGGCGTTGTGGGGTTAAGGTTTTGCAGTTTTCTGTGGGCTTTGGAAAACCACTGTTTAAATTCAAACGCAAACATGATGACACCGATTACATAATTGCCGCTATACCATTGGGTGGTTACGTTAAGATGTTGGATGAGAACAATGCCGTAGTTAGCGAAGCTGATAAGAGTAAAGCGTTTAATAACCAGTCCTTATTGAAACGGGTTTTAATCGTATTAGCGGGGCCATTGGCTAACTTTATTTTTGCATTTGTTATGTTTTGGCTCATTTTAATGCTTGGTGAAGAGGGACTGAAACCAGTGGTTGGGGAATTAAACCCAAAGGGGTTGGCTATTCATGCTGGTGTTGAAGTTGGAGATGAAATTATTGAGGTAAATGGTCGGCCTTCACCTATTTGGCGAATTGCTCTAGGCATGATGACGACTGAAGTACTTGATTCTGGTCGAGCTGGCATTACATTAATAAAACCTGGCGGCCAACGTATCAATGTTACTTTGGAATCCTCGGAGTCAGGAAACTTAGAGGTTGAGGATATTTCGAATCTATTAGGTATTGAACCTCAAATACCAATGATTAAGCCCATTATTGACCATGTTGTGGCGGGTGGGGCCGCGGATCTTGCGGGCCTAAAAAAGGGCGATTTAATCATAGCGGTTGATCAAGTGAGTATTGAAACGTGGAGTGAATGGGTGGCGCTTGTACGTGCTAATGCAGGAAAAGAATTAGAGCTCATTGTTCAAACAACAACTGGGCAGGCTAGGCGGTTTATAACGCCAACAAGTGTTAATTCTGGCGATCAAATCATTGGTCAAATAAAGGCAAGTGCACACGTCGATAAAGATGAGTTATCTGGGTTTTATCAGCAGTATAGGCTTGGGCCTATTCAGGCATTAGTGGAAGCCAGTCATCAAACCATTATCTACTCAACGCTGACAGTTAAACTGATTGGGAGAATGCTTATTGGTAAAGCGTCCGTTGAAAATTTAAGTGGCCCCTTAAGTTTAGCTAAGTATGCCGGTCAAACCGCGAGCATAGGCATCGTGTCTTTTTTGAAGTTTCTTGCGTTTGTCAGTGTTAGCTTAGGGGTGATGAACTTAATGCCGATCCCTATGTTGGATGGGGGGCACTTGTTCTTCTTTTTAGTCGAAGGGCTAAAGGGTAAACCCATGTCTGAAAAGTCTCAAGCAACATTAATGCGATTAGGTATGGTCTTGTTGTTTTCTATTATGGTACTCGCGTTGTGTATTGACTTAAATCGAATACTGGCTTAATTAGATATTGAGTCGACGTGCCATTTTATCTATACTAAATAATCTTTGTAACTATCTTACAATCTACTCACCTTGTGAATAAAATAATTAAAAAAACATATCGCCTTGCTGTCTTTTTGTTGATAGTAACATGCTCAACGATAGCGACCTCGGCTGAGCCATTTATTATTAAAGACATTAAAATTAATGGCCTGCAGCGGATAACAGCTGGTGCGGTTTTTAATGGAATGAGTGTGGAAGTAGGGGATGAGCTGACGACAGAGCGTTCAGCAGACCTAATCCGCGAACTGTTCCAAATGGGGTTTTTTAGTGATGTGAATGTTCAGCAAGAGGGGGAGACTCTGATTGTTAACGTTAGCGAACGCCCAGCCATTACTTCAATTGATATTGAAGGTAATGAAGATCTCGAAACTGCGCAGCTGGTTGAAGCGTTTGATGACGTCGGTCTGACTGTAGGCCGTGTATTTAACCCCCTCGTTCTTGATAAGGTAAAAAACGAGTTACTTCAGCAGTATTATAATAATGGTAAGTACTCAGCACAGGTCGAGAGTAAGATAACGCTGTTAGAGCGTAATAGGGTGGCCGTTATGATCAATATTACTGAAGGCTCAGCTGCCAGTATCAAAAAGATCAATGTCATTGGGAATAAGGCGTATGACGATAATGAAATTCTTAAGGCATTTGAATTAACAGGCCCAACACTATTCTCTTTCTACACCAATAGTAACCAGTATTCTAAGCAAAAATTATCTGCAGACTTAGAGCAACTAAATTCATTCTACCAGGACCGTGGGTATATTAACTTTAACGTTGAATCGACGCAGGTTTCAATTAGCCCAGATAAAAATGATATTTTTATTACTATCAATATTAAAGAGGGGAAGGTACACACAGTTAGTGAAGTGAAGTTAGCCGGTGAGCTCATTCTTAAACCTAGCTTGCTTATTCCCTATGTTATAACGCAGCCAGGTGATGTTTTCTCAAGAAAAAAAGCAACCCAGACATCCAAGAACATTACGACAGTACTTGGCCACAAAGGGCACTCCTTTGCTAATGTGAACATGATTCCTGAAATAGACAATGAAACGGCGACTGTTAAAATGACGTTTTTTGTCGACCCAGGTAAACGTGTCTATGTGCGTAGAGTCATCATGCAGGGAAACACTAAAACACGCGACGAGGTGTTGCGACGAGAAGTTCGTCAGATGGAAGGTGCGCCTATTTCAACCTCCTCGGTTGAGCACTCTAAATCTAGACTATCTAGGCTGGGGCATTTCGATGAAGTGGAGGTTGAAACACCTGCTGTGCCTGGAACGACTGATCAGGTTGACGTGAAATATACGGTTGAAGAAAAGTCTTCTGGTAACATTACGGCGGGAGCAGGGTTTTCTCAGTCTCAGGGCCTTGTGCTAAATGCAGGTATTAGCCAAAATAACTTTTTAGGCTCAGGTAAAAGAGTGAGTGCTAGCTTTAATACCAGTGATTATAATACCTTGTATAGCCTGGGTTACACCAACCCATACTATACCGTTGATGGCATTAGTCGAGGCTTCAATATCAGCTACAGAAAGACTGATAATGATGACTCTGATAACACCTCTTACGAAAACACCTATGAGACAGAGACATTCGGTATGGGTGTGAACTTCGGTATACCACTTAATGAAAGCGATAGAATTGGTTTTGGCTTAGACCTTGAGTTTACCGATATAGGCGTGGATCAGGATCAATTCATTGACCCGCTTTATGATTTTGTGGATATGTATAGGTTTATCAGACAAAATGGTGATTCGTACACCAACCTAAAAGCCAAAGCTTCGTGGGGGACTGATACACGAGACCGAGCAATTTTTGCAACACGTGGTGGTTCAAAGAGGCTTTCAGGGGAGATTACGATTCCAGGGTCAGATCTAGAGTATTACAAAGTATCTTATAACCAGAAGCAGTACTTCCCAGTAACTCGTAATACTACGTTGTACTTAAATGCAGATATTGGTTACGGTGATGCCTATGGAGACATGGAAGAATTGCCTTTCTTCGAAA
>JAHRWG010000374.1 GCA_019090295.1 Cycloclasticus sp.
ACAGCAGCATTAAGTTGATCTAAATATTCTTTAGTTAATTCAAATTGCATGGTTCTTTGCTTTTTAACGCTGCGAAGTTACAAAATTATGGTAAGGAGGTGAAAACTTGGTTATTGTGAAACTAAATTGGTCAACTCGACAAATTGCTCTACACTTAATTGCTCAGGTCGCTTGGTTAAAATTTCATGGTCTTTATTGGTTTCGCTTAACAAGCTTTTTAACGACTTTCGCATCATTTTTCTGCGCTGATTAAATGCCATTTTAACCACTTGTTTAAATTTTTTCTCATCACAGTCTAATTCAGCCTTCTCGTTTCGGGTAAACCGAATAACTGCCGATTGCACTTTTGGGGGCGGATCAAAAACTTCCGGTCCTACAGTAAATAAATACTCCACATTATAAAATGCTTGTAACAAAACACTGGTTATTCCATAGGTTTTGGAGCCAGGGTCAGCTGCAAACCGTTCAGCAACTTCTTTTTGAAACATTCCCACCACCTCTGGAATTTGGTCTTTATAATCCAGTACCTTAAATAAAATTTGAGAAGAAATATTGTAAGGAAAATTTCCAATTACAGCAAAAGATTCATCTTTAATAATGTCATTTAAATCCATTTTTAAAAAATCTCCAAAAATGATATTCCCTTTTAGTTGTGGGTATTTTTCAACCAAATAACCAATAGATTCTCTATCAACATCTACCGGGAATGTTTTATAGTTCTTGTTTTCAATTAAGTATTGTGTAAGCACGCCCATTCCAGGTCCAACCTCAACAACTTTTTTGTATTGCTCAGTTAAAGAAAGGCTATCAACTATCTTTTTTGCGATACTTAAATCGGTTAAAAAATGTTGCCCAAGGTGTTTTTTAGCTTTTACTTTTTGCAATATAGTTGGTTGTTTAAAGTTGTTTGTATATTGCAAAGGTAACATAACAAGGCTTAATGCGGATTTTTTATTTCTTACTTATTTTTTGCTGTTCACAAATTAGTTCAGCTCAAACTTATCGTGCATTAATAAATGCAACCCCAACTTTTGTTGACTTAATTGATGTTTCTCAACTCCAAGAAAACCAACTTTATATTTCTATGCCCTTTGCAAAAGAAACCGTTTTGAATCCTGAGCAAAAAAAGAAATTAAAAGAACGCGTGGCTATTAAAGTGGAACTTGTTTACACCAAGTATCGAAAAGCAACTTCCTTTAATCAAAAACAGCTTAATAAAAACCGCCTCATTGAGTTAAACAGACTAGTTCCACACTTGTTTGAAAATAGGTTTTGGAGTTTTGAATTAGTTAGTCAAACCAACGGTAATTCTCCTGAAGAATGTAATAAAATGTTTCATGGGTTTATTGTAACATTTCGTCCTAACTCAACAAATAATACATTGGGTTTAGAAGCAAATTATTTAGAAGAGTTGGTCGCTTCTTTAATAAAGCAAGATAGCCTAGACAATGATACAACCCCTAAGGTTTATGATATTAAAACCCACTATGATAAGCAGTTTGGCTACATACATGATACCACTTGGCATAAAGACACTGTTCTACCCCCCTCTACTCCTGATTTCTTTTACGACCAAACATTATACAACGATTCTACAGTATTAAATGCTTTCAAAAGAAATAAGGCTTGGAAAAACCTTATTGTGGTTACTGATGTTACAGGAAGCATGTCTCCATATATTTCTCAAGTTATTGTGTGGTTAAAAAAACAGGCTGAAAATAAAACAGCTAAGTATTTTGTTTTTTTTAATGATGGAGATGAAAAGCCCTCTAACAAAAAAAAGCCATTAGAAACTAAGGGCATTTACATTACAAAAAACAAAAGTTTAGAGGCTGTAATAAAAACTACAGCAAAGTGTATGAAAAACGGCTCCGGTGGAGGAGAGCATTTAGAAAATGATATAGAGGCAATTATTGGCGGGATAAAACAATACCCTGATGCAGATGAAATTGTTTTAGTTGCTGACAACATGGAAAGCATGAGAGACTACAAATACATTAAAAAAATCAAAAAGCCTGTTCATATTATTTTATGTGGAGCAGAAAACAGAATTAATATTCAGTACTTGGATTTAGCACGTCAAACAAAAGGGACTGTTCACACCATTAGTTCCGATATTACTGATCTACAAAAATTTAAAGAAGGAGAACATTTTTTTATTGATGAGAAAGAATATCTATATGAAAAAGGAAGGTTCCACGCTGTTTATGAAAAATTCTATTAATCCTTTATTCCTTCTGTTTCATTAAAAACAGGAATGACTCCTGATTTGAAAAGCTAGAGATAAGGCCTGATTAGTCCTTCAAATTCACTAGCTATTGAGGAGTTTTTCAAATCTTCTATCGAATCAACATCATTTAATGTTTCGAGCAATGAATAGCCAACACCTTTTTCTTCTAATTCGTTTAAAGTTTCTTTTAAAAGAGTTTCTGTGCTCCATTGTTTGTTTTTAAAAATACAGAAATGCGGCTTTGTCATTCCCACCAAATAATAACCTCCATCTTCTGCTGGGCCAAAAACAACCTCATGGTTTTCTAACTCATCAAATCCTTTTTGAATAATTTCTGGAGAAATATCTGGTAAATCAGAACCAATTAGTACGACTTTATCAAAACCCTCTTTTTGGCCGTTTTTGAACGAATTTTGCATTTTTTCGCCTAAATCAGTTCCTTTTTGAATAGATTTTGATGTTTTTGGCCATTTTTTTTCAATTATCACATCAGAAAAATAAACTCTTTTATCTGAACAAACTTGATTGGTCACATTTTCGGTAATCTCAACCAGGTGTTTATAAACTTGAAACGCTCCTTCTGTTCCAATCGCTTTAGCTAAGCGTGTTTTAACTTTTCCAAGTCTAATGTTTTTGACAAAAACAATGAGGAGTGTTTTACTCATAGACTTTTTCTCCTTTAGTCAACCATTTTCCCCAAGACTTGCTATAAGCGTGAATTTTTTTGGTCTCTTCCCCATTGTTATCATAAACAGGATAACCTTTGTTTTTCCAATCAAAAATACCTCCTTGTAAATTCATCACTTTTTTAAATCCTGCTTTTATTAACTTTTCTCCAATTTTCTCACTTCGATATCCAACAGAACAATAAACAACAATCGTAGTGTTTTTGTCAACCCTTTTTAGTTTTGAAATTTTAAAATTGTCATATCCAACATATCTTGCTTTTTTAATATGGCTAACATTGTATTCTTTCTTTTCCCGAGTATCTATAATTAACAATGGTTTTTTTGTGCTTTCTACTTTCTTAAGATCTTCAGCGCTAATTAAAGGAATTGTTTTAGAAATAATTTCATTTTTCAACTCTTCAAACGA
>JAHRWG010000010.1 GCA_019090295.1 Cycloclasticus sp.
ATAATGGGTATTTTTCGAGATTTACCTGTCTGAATGAGGGTGAGGATTTCAGCTAATTCATCCAGTGTGCCGAACCCCCCAGGTAACACCACATAGGCTGTCGCATATTTTACAAACATGACCTTACGTGCAAAAAAATGGTTAAAGTTTAAGCTGATATCTTGATAGGGATTAGCGACTTGTTCATGGGGCAGTTGGATATTAAGACCAACGCTGGCTGATGAGCCTTGGTGCGCCCCCTTGTTGGCTGCTTCCATAATACCTGGGCCGCCACCGCTTAAAATTGAAAAGCCGGCATTTGATAGAGCTAAAGCAATGGCTTCGGCACGTTTGTAATCTGGGTGGTCTTCATTAAGGCGGGCGGACCCATACATGGTGACCGCAGGCCTAACGTGTGACAGCTGTTCAAAACCATCAACAAACTCAGCAATAATTTGAAATACTTTCCAGGCTTCTCGCTTTTGGGTGCTCATATAACTCCTTACAGTCTTTAGCGCCACATGATGGTAACACTCGACGTATAATCGCGTTAATTATTATTAATTGGATACTATTTTTATGGCAGATAAAACGTTGGTGCTGGTTGATGGCTCTTCTTATTTGTTTCGTGCATATCACGCGCTTCCCCTGCTAACAAATTCGAAAGGTGACTATACCAATGCTATTTTAGGGGTGACGAATATGCTTAAAAAGTTAGTGGCCACCTACCCCGATGCATACCTCGGTGTCATCTTTGATGCGCCGGGAAAAACCTTCCGTCATGATATGTATAGCGACTACAAGGCGAATCGAACAAAAATGCCAGACGAGCTAAGGGAGCAAATTCAACCCTTGCATGAGCTCATTAAGGCAATGGGCTTGCCGTTAGTTATGGAATCAGGTGTTGAAGCTGATGATGTAATCGGGACCTTGGCGAAAATGGCGGCTTCAGAGGGTTTGAAGGTAATTATCTCAACAGGCGATAAAGATATTGCACAATTGGTGACAGAAAAAATTTCGTTAATCAACACGATGAATAACGACTTCTTAGACCCAGCGGGTGTGATAGAAAAGTTTGGCGTCACCGCTGAACAGATTATTGACTACTTAACCTTAATGGGCGACACATCAGATAATATCCCAGGGGTGCCGAAGGTTGGTCCAAAAACGGCTGCTAAGTGGCTAAATAAATATGGTTCACTGGATAACTTGTTGGAACATGCGAGTGAAGTGAAGGGTAAGGTTGGCGAAAGCTTACGTGAACATATGACGGCTATTCCCCTTTCAAAAGACTTGGTGACTATTCGCTGCGATGTTCCATTAAATGAGTCGCCGACGGGTCTAGTTAAAGGGGCGGCAGATAAGGATTTGCTGCGCGACATGTTAAGTCACTTTGAGTTTACCAGTTGGTTAAAGCAGTTAGACTCAGGAAAAAGTCCAGCAAACAGCAGAGGCGAGCCAAAAGGTGGGGTTCAGGCTGAAGAGTTGCCAGAGATGTCGCCACTAAAGGTTGACACCTTGTTGGGCGAAGAGAGCTTTAAGCAATGGCTTGGGGATCTGGCTGGGGCCGAGTACTTTGCTTTTGATACAGAAACAACCAGCCTTGATTACACAAAAGCACTGGTCGTGGGTGTTTCGTTTGCTGTAAAGGCTGGGCATGCGGCTTATGTGCCGGTTGCGCATCAATACCCGGGCGCGCCAGAACAATTATCTAGGCAGTGGGTTTTGGATCAGTTGAAGCCTTTGTTAGAAGATGAGTCAGTGCTTAAAATTGGCCAGAATCTAAAATATGATGCCAATGTATTAAAAAATCACGGGATCAATATGCAAGGCATTGCGCATGACACCATGTTGGAATCCTACGCATTAAATAGTACGGTAACACGGCATAATATGGATGCCCTGGCCGATAAATATTTAGGGCATCAAACCATTCATTATGATGAGGTGGCCGGCAAAGGGGCCAAGCAAGTGTGCTTTGACCAAGTGACCATTGAAGTGGCCGCGCCTTATGCAGCAGAAGATGCCGATGTGAGTTTGCGTTTACACCAATGTTTGATTGGAAAGTTAGAGGCAGAACCGTCATTAATGAAGGTATACCAAGAACTAGAGATGCCTTTGTTGCCCGTGTTGGCACGTATGGAGCAGACCGGTGTGCTGGTTGATGAGCAAATGCTTCAGCAGCAAAGCACAGAGTTAGCAGAAAAAATCCAACAACTAGAAAACCAAGCGCACGCAGTCGCAGGTGAGGCTTTTAACTTAGGGTCGCCAAAGCAAATTCAAGCCATTTTATATGATAAATTAGGCTTGCCTATCCTGAAGAAAACACCTAAAGGTCAGCCATCAACAGCCGAGAGTGTTTTGCAAGACTTGGCCATCGATTTTCCTCTACCTAAGTTAATTCTTGAATACCGCAGCTTTAGTAAACTGCGTTCTACTTACACGGATAAGTTACCCAAGCAAATTAACCCAGTGACTGGGCGAGTGCACACCTCCTATCATCAAGCAGTGACAGCAACTGGGCGCTTATCTTCTTCGGATCCTAACTTACAGAATATTCCGGTGCGAAGCGAGGAGGGTCGTCGGATTCGGCAGGCATTTATTGCAGAACCTGGCTATACCGTGCTGGCGGCCGATTATTCTCAAATAGAATTACGGATTATGGCGCATTTATCCCAAGACACAGGGTTGCTGAAAGCGTTTCAAGATGGGCTTGATGTGCACAAGGCAACGGCCGCAGAAGTGTTTGGAGTGTCGCTAGAGCAGGTGGAAGATCACCAGAGGCGATCAGCCAAGGCCATTAATTTTGGCCTTATCTATGGCATGTCCGCTTTTGGGTTGGCAAAGCAGCTGGGAATCGAACGCGGTGCAGCGCAAGGCTATATTAACCTTTATTTCGAACGCTACCCTGGCGTTAAACAATATATGGATGAAACAAGGGAGTTGGCGCGAGAGCAAGGCTATATTGAAACGCTATTAGGTCGCCGTTTGTACCTTCCAGATATTAATGCCAAGAATGGCCAGCTAAGGCAATACGCAGAAAGAACAGCCATTAATGCCCCAATGCAGGGAACAGCAGCCGACATTATAAAGTTAGCAATGATAGCGGTTGACCAATGGATGACCTTAGAAAACCCACCCGTGCGCATGGTTATGCAAGTGCATGATGAGTTGGTGTTCGAGGTTAAGGACGACTATTTAGAGCAAGCAAGGTCCATCATTAGTCAAAAAATGAGCGAGGCGCTTAAGCTTGATGTGCCGCTGATTGTGGATGTAGGTACTGGTAACAATTGGGATGAAGCTCATTAGTGGGGCGTTAATCAGCAAGTGCTTGAAAGCTTTTTAAGCAAAGGGAGGTGTCTAGCTACCGCCTCCCTTTTCCCCTCTTTTTCTTTTTGGGTCAGCTGAATGGCTGTTATTAAGCCCAGTCCATCCTAATCTGTTGACAGGTTTCTTTATACCTTGGTGACGCCCATATGTGCATCTAACCAGTTATGAAGCGGTTCGACGCCCTCTTTTTTTAAGGAGGAAAATAGTTCAATCTGAATGCTCGTCGATGCATTTTTGAATAACTTTTGCGCGCTAAATAAGGTGTTTTTAGCAGCGTTACGACTTAATTTATCAGCCTTGGTTAACGCAACAAAGACATCTAGGTTTAAATGAGCCGCATATTCGATCATTTGTAAGTCATATTCGGCCAATGAACGACGAATATCAACCACCAGCACTAAGCCATTAAGAGAGGTTCTTTTTTCTAGGTAATGCTCTAATTCTTTTTGCCATTTTAGTTGTACGTTAAGGGGAACTTTAGCGTAACCATAGCCAGGTAGGTCAACTAAACAGCGTGTTTCATCAAGCTTAAAGTAGACCAGTTGCTGAGTCCGCCCAGGCGTTTTACTGGTGCGAGCAAGGCTTTTTTGATGAGTTAGAGTATTGATGGTGCTAGATTTGCCCGCATTTGATCGACCCGCAAAGGCGACTTCAAACTCAATGCCATCTGGAGTGGTTTTTAGATTAGGCGCACTGAGTAAAAATTCAGCTCGATGGTAAAGAGGGTTCATAGGGTTGCTTGCTTGAAGTTGTTTGCTTTATTGTACCGGACTACACGATTTTCGTGTGGTGAACAGCAAATGATAGGAAAAAGATAAAACTAATTCTACGTTTTATTGTAAAATCAAGCCTAAATATTTATTTTGTAAATTGGTTTGTAGGGGCGAATATGATGAAGGTCTTTTTAATAGTGGTGGCCACTGTGTTAATGGTGTCGGGTCATGCAATAGCCGCCGATGCGGCAGCGGGTAAGGCGGTATCAGCGAGATGCATTTCTTGTCATGGGGTTGCAGGTATTAGTCCAATAGGTATATACCCTAATTTAGCAGGTCAAAAAGAACAATATTTAAAGAAACAGATCAATGCTTTTCGTTCAGGTAAGCGCGTAGACCCAAGCATGACAGCGATGGTTGCTGAATTAACAGATAGTGATGCGGCGAATCTGGCTGCTTTTTATTCGGGTATTAGGTAGATTTTTGGAGTAAGTGATGAAGCTAAATTTTTTATTGAGTTGTTTAATTGTTTTACTAATGCCTATGCAGGTTTTCGCAGCCGGTGATGCCGAAGAAGGGCGTGTTAAAGCAGCAACATGTGCTGCTTGCCACGGCCAAAATGGCAACAGTGAAAACCCATTGTGGCCGAAATTAGCCGGTCAGCATGCATACTATATTGAAAAAGAACTGCATGACTTTCAAAATGAAAAGCGTACGGACCCAAGTATGTCTGCAATGGCAATGGGCTTGAGCGATATTGATATTGAAAATGTATCAGCCTTTTTTGCAAGCCAACCAGCAACGATCGAAGCCGCTGGTGAAAGTAAAGTGGCGCTAGGTGAAAAACTGTATAGAGGGGGTAATGCTGATAGCGCTGTGCCGGCTTGTATGGCATGCCATGGCCCTACAGGGGCAGGTAATAGCCCGGCTCGTTTCCCACAAGTTGGGGGTCAGCATGCGGCATACTTAGCAAAAGCGTTAAATGACTTTAAGGCTGGATCAAGAAGTAATGATAAGCAAAGTATGATGCGTGATATTGCGGGCCGCATGACAGTAGAAGAAATTGAAGCGGTTGCTTCTTATATGTCAGGCTTGCACTAAACTCACTGAGCTTTGGTTTAAAAGGGCAACGTTGTTGCCCTTTTTGCTGTTTACTCATTGAGCTCTCGCTTAAAAACACAAAACTACGACTACGATGGATTTACCGAAAGAAACCACGTCTAAACTCGCGAAAAAAATAACAATATGGGTAAGGTTTTTGGGTTCAATGAACCTAGCGATTACCTTGTTATTGGCGCTTTCTATTGCCTCTGTTGTCGGCACCGTTCTACAGCAAAATCAAGGGTACACAGATTACATTATAAAGTTCGGCCCTTTTTGGTTTGAAGCCTTTAAGCTAATGGGTTTGTATGATGTGTATTCATCCAGTTGGTTTTTATTTATTTTATTGTGCTTGGTGTCATCAACGACAGTCTGTATTTATAGAACGGCCCCAGTTATGTTGCGGGGGATGCGGGACTACCGGCAAAATGTACAGCTAAGAACTCTTCAGCAATACCCTGACTGCACAAAGTGGGTGGTGCAGCAACCGGTCGGTGATGTACGGAATGTTGCTCAAAGCATTTTATCGCACCATGGTTTTAGCGCGCGCTTTAAAGAGGAAAAGGATCACCAGCTGATATCTGGTATGAAGGGCCGAGGCAGCCGCTTAGGGTATATATTAGCGCACCTGGCGATTGTATTTATTTGTGTGGGTGGCTTAATTGATGGTAATGCGATCCTTAAGGCGCGTGAATTAATGGGCTTGTTGGAGCCAGAGCACAGAAATCTTCCTGCGAATAAAGTGCCGGCTATTAGTCGATTGGGTCTTGATAATATGGCTTTTAGAGGGAGCGTTTCAGTGCCAGAAGGCAGCCAAACAGATGCGCTTTTTATCAATTATAAAGATGGCTACTTGGTTCAGAACTTACCTTTCACGATAGAAGTTAAAGACTTTAGAATTGAGCATTATGATAGCGGGCAACCTAAATCCTTTGAAAGTGATTTACTCATACATGATGCTCGCTTAGCAGCGCCAATGACTCAAACCATTTCCGTTAACCACCCGTTAATTTATGATGGACATGCTATTTATCAGGCCAGTTTTGCCGATGGTGGGTCTGAGCTAGAGCTTCGTGCGTGGCCGTTGGGTGTCGTTAATAGCAAAGCGGCTAAGCTGCAATCAATTGTGGGTGAGGTGGCGCCATTGGTCGTGTCGGAACAGCAATGGTCATTAGAAATGGATGATTTCCGTTTGTTTAATATCATGCCTTCGGAGGACCCTGCTAAAAAGTTCAATAATGTTGGGCCAAGCGTTACCTTCAAACTGCGCAGTAAGACGGGTGAGGCAAGAGAGTACTTTAACTATATGCTACCGATTGATCGGGATGGTCACCTTTATTATTTGAGTGGTGTTAGAGAGTCACCAGCGGATGACTTTCGTTATTTATATATTCCTATGGATGATGAAGGAGGTGTTGGGCGTTTTGTCACCTTTCTAGGGTTTCTAAATGATACCGAGAAGATGCAGAAGCTTATTACAAAGCTCAAGCTGACTGAGAATGTTTTACCTGCAAAAGAAGCGGGGCAAGTGAATGAAGCGATGCTGAAATTAGTACAGTTGTTTTTAAAAAGTGGCTTTGAAGGTGTTGAGGCACAGTTGAAAAAAAATGTGCCACTAGATGACCAGCAACCAGTCATAACACTTTATATCCAGGTGTTACAGAAGATTTTAGCGGCGGCTTATATGGATGTTTTGACGGCGCAAGGGCATGATGTGAGCCAGGGGTTAGATCCTGGAAAAGCAGGTTTCTTTACTGCCGCAACGGTTGCAATAGGTGCGCTTGAACGCTACGGCTCACCTGTTTATTTACAGTTAGACAGCTTTACTCATCGTCAAGCCAGTGGCTTGCAAATAGCCAAAGCACCAGGTAAAAATTTAGTTTACCCTGGTTGTGCAATGCTTATTGTTGGTATATTTTTAATGTTCTACGCACCTCAAAAAAGACTATGGGTGTGGCTGCAGAAAACAGACAAAGGGTTGGAGCTTACGTTGGTGGGGCAATCCTCTAAAAACAAAATGGATTTTTCAAAACAATATCAAGATATTAGTGCACAGTTTGAGCGCGTTTTAATAAGCTAAGGCGAGGTTATGAATAATACAAAAACAGCATTAGAATTAGAGTTAGATAAAAAACCTTTTTGGAAAAAGTTAAGTCTTTTTGACGCAGCTTGGGCAGTCATCGTCGTGTTGGCTGGTTTCTATACCTATGCTAATTACGCTGCATTAATGGATGGTTATGAAATAATTATTTTGATTAGTACAGTTATCAGTCTGATCCTATCAGGTTGGGCTTGGAAGCCTGTGAGAGTAATGGTTCTTACGGTAGCGGGGCTTAGTCTTTTTGCTATCAGCCGGTATACGACCGGATTAATGGATGCTGAGACAGATTTCTTTTTGAGATTTTTGTTTTCAAGCCAGTCTGGCATCATGTGGATGAGTGCCTTATATGTGTTGGCAACACTGGCATACTTGGTGGCCTTTGTGGCGCGTTCAGAATTTACGGGGGCGTTGGCAACAGCTTTAACATGGTCAGCAACAACCATGGGTCTAACGGGGTTAATGGTTAGGTGGCGTGAGTCTTACTTAGTGGGTGTAGATGTAGGGCATATCCCCGTTAGTAATTTGTATGAAGTGTTTATTTTATTTTCAATTATTACCGCATTACTTTACCTGTTTTATGAGCGTAAATACCAAACAAGAGCGTTGGGCGTCTTTGTTTTATTTATTATCAGTGGGGCAGTGGCATTTTTACTGTGGTATGCCTTTGAGAGGGATGCGGCAGATATTCAGCCACTGGTGCCGGCATTAAAAAGCTACTGGATGAAAATACACGTACCAGCCAACTTCGTTGGCTATGGTGCATTTGCCTTAGCGGCAATGGTCGCTGTGGCTTACTTTGCTAGAGCTAGAGCGGAGCGTGGCCCTGCCGATGGGGTGTTGATGACCTTACCATCATTAGAGGTTTTGGATGACCTCATGTATAAATCAATAGCGCTTGGGTTTGCCTTTTTTACACTGGCGACAGTATTAGGTGCACTTTGGGCGGCTGAGGCATGGGGCGGATATTGGTCCTGGGACCCAAAGGAGACATGGGCATTAATTGTTTGGTTGAATTATGCAGCTTGGCTGCATATGCGCTTGACTAAAGGTTGGCGAGGAAAGCCAATGGCTGCATGGGCCATTATCGGCTTGTTTGTGACTCTATTTGCTTTCTTAGGCGTTAATATGTTTTTATCAGGTCTACACTCTTATGGTGAGTTGTGAAGTCAGTTATTAAGGAGAACGTTATGAAAAAAATATTTATTATGATTGGTTTTGTTATTGCGGTGATAGCAGGGCCTTCGGTAGCTGCCAACCAGCAATATACAGAGGGGCTAGACTACGATCTTCTAGCAACTGAGCAAGCGATGGACGATCCGAAACGCATAGAGGTTGTAGAGTTTTTTTGGTATGGCTGTCCGCACTGCTACCAATTTGAACCGGTTCTTAACGCGTGGGCTAAAAATATCGCATCAGATGTTAATTTTTACCGATTGCCTGCCGTTTTTAGTCCGCTTTGGGAGACGCATGCACGGGCTTATTTTGTGGCTGATATATTAAATGTATTGACCGATTCACATACAGGTATGTTTAAAGCGCTACATATTGATAGAAAAAAGCTTAACTCACCTGAGCAGTTGGCAGCGTTTTATACGCAATATGGTGTTGATGAAAAGCGCTTTGAAAAGACCTATCAGTCAACCAGTGTTAACGTGAAAGTTGAACGGGCAAGGCATGTGATCAATAGTCACGGTATTAACGGTGTTCCTGCGCTAGTTGTTGCAGGGAAATACCTTATAACAACGGAGAAAGGAAAGAGTTTTGATAACATGCTGAGAATTGCCGATTACTTAATTGAAAAGGAAAGGGCATCTATTAAGCGCAGGCTTACTAATAACAATTCTGCTGAATAAAATCAGTTAACGTTTGCTGTTTCAATCGCCTTTCCTCATCAGTTAGGCGAGAGTATTGTCCTGATGAATCTTTGTATAGACGGTTACCACCCAGTTTGGTTTGAGCAAGGTTCTTTTTTGCATTAGCACATTGTTGTTGAATAAGAGTGACGGCCTCTTGTGCTTGAGTCGCCTTGTCACGAGTTGCTTGCCTTTTTAAATTGGAGTCGGAAATGTTATCTGCACTTTCTTGGGCGGATGGACTAGGAGGGCTATCTGGGTTAGAGCGTTTAGGCGGAGTAACAGTTACTGCCCGAGATGGAATACCTTCATGTGTAGGCCGAATTTGCCCAAAGGATGTGACGCCCTTCAAGTCGGTCCACTCGTAAATGGTCGCCAAGCTTGGTATGGCCAAAAGAAAACACATGCAAATTATCGAAAAACGAAACATAGCTAACTCCATTAGTTATGCTCGATTTAATAGTAGCGTAGTGGGCTTGTCAACTGTAAATAAATAAAGGGTGAAGAAACTTCTTGACCTCGGCTGATAAAATTAGTATTTTGTCGAGTTAGATTGTGCGCTTGCACAAAAAACCCATAAACAAGAGTAGATTCAGGAGTAGCTGTGGAGTTAAGTGGTGGTGAAATCATCATTCAGTCCTTAAAAGATGAAGGGGTGGAATTCGTATTTGGGTACCCAGGTGGGTGTGTGTTACACATATATGACGCGATTTTTAAGCAGGACGATGTCAAGCACGTACTGGTTCGTCATGAGCAGGGTGCTACACATGCTGCTGACGGGTATGCACGATCCTCCGGTAAAACAGGTGTTGTTTTAGTAACATCTGGACCTGGAGCAACTAATGCAGTTACTGGTATTGCCACAGCCTACATGGACTCTATTCCAATGGTTATTATTACCGGCCAAGTCCCAAGAGCAGTGATTGGCACAGATGCCTTTCAAGAAGTCGATACCGTGGGTATTACACGCCATTGTGTAAAGCATAACTTCCTCGTAAAGGATGTTGCTGATATTGCAATAACGATGAAAAAAGCGTTTTATTTGGCAAGCTCTGGCAGACCTGGTCCGGTCGTTGTTGATATTCCTAAAGATATTACAGACCCTAACATCAAGGTGCCTTATGAGTACCCAGCAGAGGTAAGCTTAAGGTCATACCAGCCAGCGGTTAGTGGGGATATTGAGCAAATTATTAAGGCAGTAAAGCTTATTCAGGAAGCTAAACGCCCAGTTATCTATAGTGGTGGTGGCGTGGTATTAGGCGAGGCAAGTGAAGAGCTTAAAACACTTGGCCATACATTGAAGTTCCCTGTTACTCAAACGTTAATGGGCTTAGGTGCTTTTCCTGGAACAGACCCCCAGTTTATTGGAATGCTAGGCATGCATGGCAGTTATGAAGCCAATATGGCTATGCATGACAGCGATTTAATTATTGCCATAGGCGCTCGTTTTGATGACCGTGTCACTGGAAAAATAGCTGACTTCTGTCCGCACGCCAAAATTATTCATATTGATGTAGACCCCGCGTCTATATCAAAAACAATTACGGTTGATGTGCCGATTGTGGGACAAGTTAAACCAGTTATCTTGGATATGCTGGCGCAAATTGAAAGTTCAGGTGAAACGTTTAGCCGTGAACGGATAGGTGCTTGGTGGGATCAAATTGATCAATGGCGTAGGACTGATTGCCTTGCATATGATCAAGATAGTGGCACTATTAAGCCTCAATACGTCATTGAGCAGCTTTATAAGGTAACAAAAGGCGATGCATTTGTTACTTCAGATGTTGGTCAACATCAAATGTTTGCTGCTCAATTTTACCCGTTTGATAAGCCACGTAGATGGATCAACTCAGGTGGTTTAGGTACAATGGGGTTTGGTTTACCTGCAGCCATGGGTGTTAAATTAGCACAACCAAATTCAGATGTAGCATGCGTAACGGGCGAAGGCAGTATCCAAATGTGCTTGCAAGAGCTATCAACGATGTTGCAGTACAGTACACCTGTCAAAATTATCAATCTAAATAATGGTTATTTAGGTATGGTTCGGCAATGGCAGGAGTTTACCTACCAAAGCCGCTACTCAAGCTCGTATTTAGAAGCGCTACCAGATTTTAGTAAACTGGCAGAGGCATATGGGCATGTGGGTATGCAAATTACCAAGAAAGAAGATGTTGAACCGGCATTAAGAGAAGCCTTTGCAATGAAAGACCGAACAGTATTTTTAGACTTTATCACCGACCGAACAGAAAATGTCTATCCGATGATACAGGCAGGTAAAGCCCATAATGATATGGTGATGGCACCTAACTCAAAATACAAAAGGGATTTAGCATGAGCCGGCAGCATATTATTTCGATCTTACTAGAAAATGAAGCGGGTGCGCTGTCCCGTGTCGCCGGTCTTTTTTCAGCCAGAGCCTATAATATTGAGTCATTAACCGTGGCGCCGACGCTCGATGCAACGTTATCTCGTTTAACATTGGTGACGGTTGGTAGTGAGGAAACGGTAGATCAAATTAAAAAACAATTGGACAAGTTGGTTGATGTCGTTAAATTAATCGACCTTTCCGAGTCATTTTCATTGGAACGTGAGTTAGTCCTCATTAAAGTGAAAAAGACAGAGGCGCTAGTTCAAAAGGTTGAAAGCTTAGGCACAGATGCTTTGGTGAGTATCACCGATGAAACAGATGATTATTTAATCATCGAATTATCCGGCGAAAAAGCATGGTTGGATGACTTTTTATTAGCGGTCGAGAGTGACGTTATAGAGGTGGTAAGAACAGGCGTTATAGGCCTTTCACGTGGTGAAAGAGCGTTAACGTTGTAGTTTGCGGTTTTAAAATTGACACAGAATTAAATTTAATAATACTTAAGGAATGAAATGAATATTTACTACGATAAAGATGCTGATCTGTCCATTATCAAAGGCATGACAGTTGCCATTATTGGTTATGGCTCTCAAGGGCATGCACATGCAAACAACTTAAAAGACTCAGGCGTTAATGTTATCGTTGGCTTAAGAGCTAACTCATCTTCTGTGTCCAAAGCACAAAGTGCTGGTTTAGTGGTTAAAGAAGTACCTGAGGCAGTAGCCAGTGCCGACCTTGTTATGATGTTGACACCTGATGAGTTTCAAGCAGCGTTATATGCTGATGAAATTGAACCTAATTTGAAAAAAGGTGCAACACTAGCCTTTGCTCATGGCTTTGCTATCCATTACAACCAAGTTGTTCCACGTGCTGACTTAGACGTTATTATGATTGCACCAAAAGCACCTGGTCATACAGTCCGCAGTGAGTTCACAAGAGGTGGCGGCATTCCTGATTTAATTGCTATGTACCAAGACACATCTGGCAAAGCTAGAAATGTCGCTTTATCTTATGCGTCAGCTATTGGTGGTGGTCGTACAGGTATTATTGAAACAACGTTTAAAGATGAAACAGAAACAGACCTTTTCGGTGAGCAAGCTGTTTTATGTGGCGGTACTGTTGAGCTAGTTAAAATGGGCTTTGAAACACTTGTTGAAGGTGGCTACGCGCCAGAAATGGCCTACTTTGAGTGTTTGCATGAGCTTAAGCTTATCGTTGACCTAATGTATGAGGGTGGTATCGCTAACATGAACTACTCTATCTCTAACAATGCTGAGTACGGCGAATATGTTACCGGCAAAAAAGTGATCAATGACGAGTCACGCGAAGCGATGCGTGAAACACTTAGAAACATTCAAAATGGTGAGTACGCTAAACAGTTTATTGTTGAAGGCGCAACTAACTACCCTTCAATGACAGCAAACCGTAGAAACAATGCTAATCACCAAATTGAACAAGTCGGTGGTAAATTGCGAGAAATGATGCCTTGGATTACTGCAAATGCATTGGTAGATAAAGAGAAAAACTAATATTTTTTGACTGTTTGAGCAAATTGCTCAATAGGAGCTTAAAGATAAAAGTTTGTTTTAGAAACGGCCGTTTTAACGGCCGTTTTTTTGTCATAACAAATAACGGCTGAGTTATACTAAAACTTTATTGATGAGAGTGCGTTGAATGGAGCCACAGAAAAAACCTCGGTCACGTGGAATTTACCTTTTACCTAACCTACTAACAACCAGCGCCTTATTTGCAGGTTTTTATGCCATAACAGGAGCCGTGAACGGGCATTATGAAGTGGCTGTTTTGGCGGTATTTGTTGCCATGATTTTAGACGGTTTAGATGGGCGTGTTGCACGAATGACAAACACCCAAAGTGAATTTGGGGCACAGTATGATAGCTTGGCCGACCTTATTTCATTTGGCCTTGCACCTGCATTACTGGCCTACTCTTGGGGGTTGTCATCATTAGGAAAACTAGGCTGGATAGCTGCGTTTGTCTATGCCACTTGTGGTGCGCTTAGACTGGCTCGTTTTAACGTAGAGCATGCAGTTGCCGACAAACGTTATTTTCAAGGCTTACCTAGTCCAGCGGCGGCGGCCTTACTGGTTGGTCTTATTTGGGTATTGGTAGATAACGATATTTCTGGACAAGTCGCCACGTATGCATTGCTTATCTTCACTTTAATATCGGGTTTGTTGATGGTCAGTAATATCCGCTATCACAGCTTTAAAGAGTTGAATTTTAGTGGCAAAGTACCCTTTGTCGTTGCGGTGATTATCATGTTGGTGCTGGCGGTTATTTATATGGCTCCACCACTGGTTCTATTCATGATATTCCTTGTGTACACAGTGTCTGGTTTGGTGTTAACCGCGCGGCTCATCAAACGCAGTAAACGAGATAAAAAACCAGAGGTAGACGCTCATTAAGCCAGCCTTAAAGCAGCACTATTTGACGGCCATGGGAATTCAAATATGGCAAGAAAGAGTGACGCGACAAAATGACTCGGCTGAGAGAGGCAACCCTCCAGCCGATCAAGAACCCCTTAACCATTCTGAAACAAAAGCGAATATTTGTTCCTTCTGTGACAGTAGGCACCAAGGGTTTCAGCAAGACATGGCGAGCAGACATGCTCCAGTAGAATGGCTCGTTGTTGTTGATGACGTAGCCGATAACGCGAACTCAAAAGAACTAACGCTTAAAGAGCAATCAAATCAGTTAATGAGAGGGGTGTTGCAAGCAGCAAACGTTGGTAAGACGGCAATGGTTTTGCCTGTTGCTGCAAGTCAGCTGAAAACAGCTCAAAGCTGCTGTCGGCAAAGCTTGCTTGACGACATCAGCACGATACAACCTACGCTGGTATTAATGTTTGGTGAAAATGTTTCAACTAGCCTGTTAGTAAAAACAAAACCCACTGGGAAAGAGGGGGCTTTAACTCAATCAATGGATGGCTTGACCTGCCCTGTTATTGTCACGTGTGACTTAAGTGAGCTACTTGAAAATCCGCTGCTGAAAAAAAAGGTATGGACTGATATACAGTTAGCACTTAGCCTAAAAAACTAATGCGAATACTTCAAAAGCTCAAAGTATTACTTGGGATGACGAAGAAGAAGCCCTATGGCTTTCGCCCTATAAGAAAAGGCGACCTCAACGTTATTATGGACATAGAGCGGCAGGTATACGATTACCCTTGGAGTGAGCATATATTTAAAGATTGTCTGCGAGCGGGTTACCGCAACTGGGCATTTATAAAAGGTGAGCAGTTTATCGGCTACGCGATTACATCAGTCGCGGTCGGTGAGGCACATATTTTGAACATTTGTATTACACCAGCCTGTCAAAAAAAAGGGCTCGGCAAAGTTTTTTTGAGCATGCTTTTTTCAGAGATGGAAAAAGAACAAGCTAATTGCGTTTTTTTGGAAGTAAGGCCCTCAAATGCGTCAGCCATTAAGCTTTATCAGACGATGGGGTTTAAGAAAATAGGGCAACGAAAAAATTATTACCGACATGCAGACGGTAAAGAGGATGCATGGGTGTATTCGATAGATTTACCCGTAGGGTAGACTGAATGACGTGGGAAAATGAGATATTGGTGCTTAGTTAGAAAGGGCCAATTAATAAACAAGTACAAATTAGGATTTTAAAGGTATGACCGATAGCAACACCATCAATGAAATTAAG
>JAHRWG010000210.1 GCA_019090295.1 Cycloclasticus sp.
GCAAAAGCACCATTAATGTGGTGACAAACCAGCGTTCAAGTTGCCAGCAATGTGTGCAAACAGACAGCTGTTCAACGTCTGTATTGTCTAAATTTTTTGGTAATAAATCGATTGAGCTAGAATTGGAATCAGATATTCAATTGGAGGCAGGAGATAAGGTGTGCTTAGGTATTGATGAAAAAATCTTTCTTCGTTTAACCGGTATGGTTTACCTTTTACCATTGCTTGGCCTGTTGTTGGCAGCCTTTTTGGGGCAATATTTATCAGCTCAAATGGGCATCGGTAGTGAAATGCTCATTATCGTGTTTGGTTTTCTTGGCTTTTTACTGTGTTTTTATAGCCTAAAATACGTTATTGCACATTACATGGACCCTAGAAAAATCCACCCAGTAATCTTGAAGAAAGTAGGTTAAGGCCCAATTAAGGGTGATACAGGTTATTAAATAGCAGGAGCATTTATGAAGATAGGTCGTCTAATTGGGGTGTTATTACTGTTTTCACTGAGCAGGGTAGAAGCTACTAATCTACCGGACTTTACTGCCTTGGTAGAAAAAAACAGCCAGTCCGTGGTTAATATTAGTACCACGCAAACGGTTAAGTCACAGCAGCCAATGTTTTCTCCCGAATTTAACCTACCCGATGGCTCACAATATGGAGACCTACTAAAGCACTTCTTTGGTCAGCCACGTCAACCGTCTAAAAAAAGAGAGACGCATTCATTAGGCTCAGGTTTTATTATTTCTACCGACGGCTATGTGTTGACGAATCATCACGTTGTGAAAGGCGCAGATGAAATTATCGTTCGCTTGCAAGATCGTCGTGAGCTCAAAGCAACCCTAATCGGCAGTGATGAGCGTTCTGATGTTGCGTTATTAAAAATTGCGGCAGATAAGTTACCGGTTGCTAAGCTAGGGGTGTCTCAACATTTAAAAGTAGGGGAATGGGTGTTTGCCATTGGCTCACCCTTTGGTTTTGAAAGTTCGGTTACGGCAGGTATTGTCAGTGCAACGGGTCGCAGCTTGCCTAATGAGAATTATGTGCCTTTTATTCAGACAGATGTTGCGATTAACCCAGGTAACTCGGGTGGACCTTTATTCAATCTTAATGGTGAAGTAGTGGGCATTAATTCGCAAATATACAGTCGCTCGGGTGGTTTCATGGGGCTTTCGTTTGCGATACCAATAGACATGGCAATGACTGTTTCTCAACAGTTAAAAGCATCTGGTCGAGTTGTTAGAGGGTGGTTAGGTGTTCGGATTCAAGATGTAACACGTGAGCTAGCCGAGTCATTTAAAATGGAAAAACCGCGTGGAGCCCTGATTGCTCAGATTATTAATGGCAGTCCTGCCGCGTTGGCGGGGCTGAAAGTTGGCGATGTCATTATTGCTTTTAATGGCAAAAATGTTGATATTTCCTCTAGTTTACCGCCCATGGTCGGTATCACCTCTTTGGATAAAGAGGTGCCGGTTACAATTATTAGGGACCAGGCCATTAAAGTGATTAACGTGAGTTTGCAAAAGTTGCCAGAGGAACCGGCGCTGCTATCAAAAGAAGCTGGGGTTAAGCCGCGAGCTGAGTTAGTGCTTGGGATGTCAGTTAAAAACATTAATAAATCGGTGCAAAACCCTTCATCTGTTCCACTAAAGGGGGTTGTGGTGGTTAATGTGAGCGCTGAGCCAGCCCTGCATTCTGGGATTAGGCCAGGTGATGTGCTCGTTCAATTAGATGGGCATAGCCTAGAAAGTGTTCACAAGTTAAAACAAGTTGTTGCTAAGCTGCCAGATAAGGGGTTTATATCCGTATTAATAAACCGACAAGGTGCCCCAATTTTTCTCGCTTTGAAAAAATAATAGGTACAATAGGATCTTTAGAAAAGCGCCTCATTAGAGGCGTTTTTAATTGATGAGTAAATAAGCGTGCCAAATATAAATTTAACAAGAAACTTTTCTATCATTGCCCATATAGACCATGGGAAATCAACATTGGCTGATCGATTGATTCATATCTGCGGTGGGTTAACGGATCGAGAAATGGCAGAACAAGTACTCGACTCAATGGATATTGAGCGCGAACGCGGCATTACCATTAAGGCGCAGAGCGTCACCCTGCATTACAAAGCTAATGATGGTGAAACGTATAAGTTAAACTTTATTGATACCCCGGGGCATGTGGATTTTTCATACGAAGTGTCTCGTTCGCTAGCGGCTTGTGAAGGTGCGTTACTAGTAGTGGATGCGGCGCAAGGCGTTGAAGCGCAAAGTGTTGCAAATTGCTATACCGCTATCGAGCTTGATCTTGAAGTGCTTCCTATTCTTAATAAAATTGACTTACCATCAGCAGAACCAGACCGAGTTGCCGAAGAAATTGAAGAGATTATCGGTGTAGAAGCAATAGATGCCCCACATATTAGTGCCAAAACGGGTGTAGGTGTTGATCAAGTCTTAGAACAAATAGTTAAACAAATACCCGCACCTAAGGGTGATCCTAATGCACCCTTGCAAGCACTTATTATTGACTCATGGTTTGATAATTACTTGGGTGTTGTTTCATTAATACGTGTTGTGAATGGAACAATGAAGAAAAAACAAAAAATAAAAATGATGTCATCTAACGATGTGCATTTGGTTGATCAAGTAGGTGTCTTTACGCCTAAAAGAGAAGTACTTGATGAGCTTTTCCCCGGTGATGTGGGCTTTATGGTCGCTGGTATTAAAGATATTTATGGCGCACCAGTTGGCGATACTATTACGGTGGTATCTCATCCAGCAGAAAACGCACTACCCGGCTTTAAAAAAGTTCAAGCAAGAGTATTTGCCGGCCTATTTCCTTCAAGCTCAAATGATTACGAACACCTTCGAGAGTCTTTGAATAAACTTAAGCTGAACGATGCCTCGCTTAATTACGAGCCAGAAACATCGGATGCATTAGGCTTTGGTTTTCGCTGTGGCTTCTTAGGAATGTTGCATATGGAGATTATTCAAGAGCGTTTAGAACGAGAGTACGATCTTGATTTGATAACAACAGCTCCAACCGTTATTTATCAAGTGCTGCTGCATAATGACGAGATTTTAGAAGTGGATAATCCCGCCAAGTTACCTAATATTTCTACCATCAAAGAAATTCGAGAGCCCATTATTGAAGCCAATATTTTGGTGCCACAAGAGTTCTTAGGTAACGTTATTACTCTGTGTATCGAGAAGCGTGGTGTGCAAACAAAAATACAGTATATGGGCAAGCAAGTAGCGTTAAGCTACGAAATGCCTATGAGTGAAGTGGTGCTAGACTTCTTTGACCGCCTTAAGTCTGTCAGTCGTGGTTACGCCTCATTTGAATATGAATTTAAACGTTTTCAAGCCGCGCCATTAATCAAACTTGATGTGCTTATCAATGGCGATAGAGTTGATGCTCTGTCATTAATTGTACACAGTGAGGTGAGTCAAAGCAGAGGGCGTGAGCTGGTTGAGAAAATGAAAGAGCTGATCCCGCGGCAAATGTTTGAAATTGCCATTCAAGCAGCCATTGGCTCTAAAATTATAGCAAGGTCATCGGTTAAAGCCCTTAGGAAAAATGTTTTGGCTAAATGTTATGGTGGGGATATTTCTCGTAAACGTAAACTGCTAGAAAAACAGAAGGCTGGGAAAAAACGCATGAAACAGGTTGGTAATGTAGAAATCCCTCAGGATGCTTTTTTAGCCGTTCTTAAACTGGGTAATGATTAAGGAAATAAGCATGCATTTTGATTTTTCAGCTGGGTTAACACTGGCAACTCTTGTAACTGGGCTCATTGCCGTATTGTATTACCTACTTCAATTAAAAAATGACAAAACTGTCGCAGGTAAAGAGCCGCTACTTGTTGAATACTCAAAATCCTTCTTCCCCGTCTTATTATTTGTGCTGGTGCTAAGATCCTTTGTTGCGGAACCTTTTAGAATTCCTTCCAGCTCGATGATGCCGACCTTGTTAATTGGCGATTTTATTTTAGTGAATAAATTTGCCTACGGAATTAGACTACCTGTTACCAATACAAAGGTAATAGACATTGGCGAACCAGAACGAGGTGATGTCATGGTGTTTAGGTACCCTAAAGACCTATCATTAGATTACATAAAGCGTGTCGTTGGTTTACCCGGTGATAAAGTGGGTTATTATGATAAGCATGTTTACATTAACGGCGAACGTGTCACACAAACAGCCTTGGGTTCCTATGAAGGAACTGGTCAGGGTGAAAAGATGAATGGCTCGCAGATGTACCAAGAGCACTTACCTGTCCAGCAGCATAATATTTTATTAATGAAAGAACGGCCCTCAATCGAAGGTGAGATGGTTGTTCCTGAAGGGCACTACTTTATGATGGGCGATAATAGAGATAACAGTAATGATAGTCGCTACTGGGGGACGGTACCCGAAGAGAATATTGTAGGGAAAGCCTTTGCCATATGGATGAACTGGGATAGCAGTAACGGTGGGGTAGCGTTAAACCGCTTAGGAAACACGATAAACTAAACGTAAAACTAAAGGGAGAAGACCATGTTGAGGAAGAATGAAAAAGGTGCAACATTTATCAGCCTAGTTATTGTGCTGAGTATTATTGGTGTGATTACACTCAGCGTATTAACGGTTTTTCCAGTTTATATGGAAAACTTAGCGGTCAAAAAGTCTGTTGAGGCGATAGAGAACGATCCACAATTAAAATCAATGTCTCCCGGGAAAATGCGTAGCCTCTTTGAAAAGAAGTTGGACATGAACCAAGTGACCAGCGTAAGGGCTAAGGATGCCAAAATAGGTCGAGGGATAACAGATATAAGCTTTAAAGTTGAGTATGAAGTCCGTAAGGAATACATCGGGAATATTGATATTGTGATGTCTTTTAGTGATGGATTCACGGTAGATTTATAATAATGACATTAACGTTGCTTAGAGAATATTAGTGAAATTTAATGCAAAACAGCTGCAAAAAAAGATTCAAGCCGAGTTTTCAAACTTGGATTTACTTGAGCAGGCGCTAACACACCGAAGTATTGGTCATAAAAATAATGAGCGCCTTGAATACCTTGGTGATGCCATTTTAGGCTTTGTTATAGCTGATGAAATTTATAGTAAATTTCCAACAGCAGATGAAGGGGTGATGAGCCGGTTACGCGCACATTTAGTTAATCAAACATCGCTAGCAGAAATAGCCACCCAGTTGGAGCTGAGTGACGAGTTAATTCTCGGTCAAGGTGAGATGAAAAGTGGTGGTAAACACAGAGCATCTATTTTATCTGATGTGCTGGAGGCAATAATGGGGGCTATGTATAAAGATTCAGGTATTGACCCTACTAGAGAGTGGATTTTAAGAGTCTTTAAGGATAAGTTAAATGGCTTGTCGCTAGACACCGCGATTAAAGACCCTAAAACACAGCTACAAGAATACTTGCAAGCACGAAACCTTAAAATCCCAACCTACACTGTACTATCAACAACAGGTGCTGATCATAACCAACTATTTACTGTTGAGTGTTTTGTTAGCCAAGCTGGCGCACCATTATCGGCGAAGGCAGGAACACGTAAAAAAGCTGAACAAAAAGCTGCAGACAAGGTATTTAATGTATTAACCAACACATCAGCACCTTAAATAAAGTAATTTTTGTACCCATGACAAGTCTAAATAAACCATTTATTTAGACTCATTAGCCATCAAAAATTGCTAACGACTTACACGACACACGCAGATTATAGAGACACTAGATATGACTAAAACTCCCTTTAAAACAGGCTTTGTAGCACTAATAGGTGCACCTAATGCAGGTAAGTCAACTTTACTAAATAACTTGTTAGGGCAAAAGATTAGCATTACCTCTAGGCGTCCTCAAACAACTCGGCACCGAATATTGGGTATCAAGACCACCGATCACTCTCAGGTTGTGTACGTTGATACACCCGGTATGCACTTAGGTGGGAAAAAAGCACTCAATAAATATCTAAATAAAACAGCTGATGTGAGTATGCACGGTGTGGATGTTGTTGTTTGGGTTAAAGATGATATGAAATGGGATAATAATGATATTTCTATCCTTGAAAAACTTAAGGAAGCCAATGTCCCAGCAGTCTTAGCGATTAATAAAATTGATAAGATTAGTGATAAAGAGGTCCTGCTTCCCTTTATCCAAAAAATCAGTTTGGAACATAAATTCACCTCCATTATCCCAATTTCAGCGTTGAACGGAAAGCAGCTTGATGAACTCGAGAGCTTGCTGTTTAAACTGCTGCCAGAAGGGGAGCTGATGTATCCTGAAGATCAAATTACAGATAGCTCCGAGCGTTTTATGACCACAGAAATAATTCGTGAAAAATTGATTAGACGCTTAGGACAGGAAATTCCGCACGCAATCACCATCAGTATTGATCAATATAAAGTGGAAGAGAAAATAACCCGAATTTATGCAGTCATTTGGGTGGAGCGTGATGGGCAAAAAAACATTGTTATCGGTGATAAAGGGGCCGGTTTAAAAGAGATAGGTACGCAAGCCCGAAAAGATTTGGAAGAGATGCTAGACACCAAAGTTTATTTGAATTTATGGGTGAAAGTTAAGAAAAATTGGTCGGACAATGAGAGAGATTTAATTAGTCTAGGTTATCGAGGTATGGAATAGCTGAAGACGGGCTATTGTGGCTAATTGATGTTGAACCGTATTGAGCAACAATTAGGGTTTATTTTAAAAAGTCAGTCGTATAAAGAAACCAGTGTTATCCATCAAGTTTTTACAAAAGATTATGGCCTCGTTTCAATTTTATCAAAAGGCTCGCGGGTAAAAAACTCAAAACAAGGAAGCCTATTACAAGCATTTCGTTGTTTACAGGTATCTTGGGTTGGTAAAAGTGAACTTAAAACCCTGACGGGCGTTGAGGAGAGTCAGCATCGCACCTTACCGCTTAAAGGGCGCTCACTATACTGCGGGTTTTATGCAAACGAACTGATTCTTAACTTTTTACAAAAGCATGATGAGCATCAGCAATTGTTTAATGCGTACGAAGAATTACTTGACCAGTTATCAGGTTTGATAGACATTGAACCACCGCTTAGGCAGTTTGAAAAAACACTGCTAGAGGATATTGGGTATGGTCTTCAACTTCAGTATGAAGCTAATACAGGGGAGTGTATTAAGCCTGAAGAGTTTTATACTTACCAGCATGGTCACGGTGCATTACTCGCTAAGAAACCCCACAAGGAAAAACTTTTTTTAGGCGATATGTTAATAAACTTACACGACAATCAACTGAAAGATAAAGCACAAATTAAACAAGCTAAACGCCTGATGAGAACAGTTATAGATAGCCAATTGGGTGGTAAAATATTAAAGAGTCGAGAGCTTTTTAAATAACGAATATAAGTGATGATAATGGATAAGAAAACAATTTTGCTTGGGGTTAATATTGATCATATTGCAACCGTTAGAAATGCTCGAGGAACGTCGTACCCTTCACCACTTGATGCCGCCTTCCTAGCAGAAAGGGCAGGCGCTGATGGTATTACCATTCATTTACGAGAAGATCGTCGGCATATCAATGATCAAGATGTACATGCTATTGCCAATAATTTACAGACTCGCCTAAATTTAGAACACGCGGTGACGACTGAAATGGTCGACATTGCTTGCCAAGTACAACCGACATCCTGTTGTTTAGTACCTGAAAAGCGTGAAGAATTAACAACCGAAGGCGGTTTAAATGTTGAGGCCCACTTCAATCAAATTAAGCAAGCATGTGATGCGCTAATATCAGCGGGTATCGCTGTCTCACCGTTTATTGACCCTCAAAAAGACCAAATTGATGCGGTCAAGGCGACGGGTGCAACGATGCTAGAGTTACATACCGGCTGTTACGCAGACGCAACCAATGAGTTTGATCGTGATAAGGAGCTAGAACGACTAAAAGAAGCAGCTTATTATGCTAACTCATTAGGTCTGCAAGTAAATGCTGGGCATGGGCTGCATTATCATAATGTAGAACCCATCGCTGCAATCCCTGAAATTGTTGAGCTTAACATTGGTCATTCCATAATTGCTAGAGCACTATTTAGTGGTCTTCATCAAGCAGTGGTTGATATGAAGCAGCTTATTCGCATGGCCCGTTTATCCTAAGGAGGAATGGGTGAGAATTGCATGTGGTGTGGAATATGATGGAACGCGGTATCATGGCTGGCAACGACAAGCGAGTACTGACTTAACCGTTCAAGAGAAGGTTGAAAAAGCCATTTCTCAGCTAGCCAACCACCCCGTTTCTATTATTTGTGCAGGACGTACTGACGCAGGCGTACATGCTTTTGAGCAAGTGATTCACTTTGAAACAGACACGCGTAGGAATGAACATGCATGGGTTTTTGGAACCAATGCACATTTGCCAGCTGATATTCGATTAGTGTGGATAACCGAGGTGGATGACAGCTTCCATGCGAGATACTCTGCAGCGGCTCGCTACTACCGATATGAGATTCTTAATCGCCCTATAAAGTCAGCATTGCGCAGAGATCATGTCACCACTGTTTTTCACCCGTTAAACGCAGAGCTTATGCAGCAAGGCGCCGATTTTTTAGTTGGTCAACATGACTTCTCTTCTTTTCGTGCAAGTGGTTGTCAGGCAAAAAGCCCTGTCAAAAAAATGCACTCAATCGTTATTAAACGTAGGGGTGAGCAAATAATCATTGATATAATAGCCAATGCTTTTTTACACCATATGGTTAGAAATATTGTGGGTACGCTATTGCCAGTTGGACGACTTGAAAAGCCACCAGAGTGGGTTGAAGACGTACTGAAAGCAGCAGATAGGCGACAAGCGGGTGTTACGGCAGTCCCCAATGGTCTGTACTTTAAAGGCGTGTACTATCCGAAGAAATTTGGAATAAAAACCATGGATGCTTTTATGCCATTGAGTGACATGATTGAAAATAACCCCATTTAATACTAAAGAAGACTAATTTGAGAACACGTGTAAAAATATGCGGCATTACCAATATAGAGGATGCATTAGCTGCAGTTGATGAAGGAGCAGATGCCCTAGGTTTTGTTTTTTATAAACCGAGTCCACGCTATATTGATATTCAAAAAGCGAAAGATATAATTGATAAAATACCTCCATTTATCAGTAAGGTAGCTTTGTTTGTTAATCCAGATAATGATTTTGTAGTTAATGTTATTCAGCAGTTATCAATAGACCTTTTACAATTTCATGGGGATGAAAGTGAAGCTTTTTGTCAGTCCTTCAGCCAACCGTATATGAAAGCGATAAGAGTGCAGGAAGAAACAGACATGGACTTGATGGCGAAACAATATCACTCATCATCAGGGTTATTATTAGATGCCTTTGATAGTTCGCAGTATGGAGGGACAGGGCACTCTTTTGATTGGGCGTTAATGCCTAAAAACTTTCCCTTGCCAATTATTTTGGCCGGTGGGTTAAAGGTGGCTAATATTGCTAAAGCCATTAAAACAACTCAACCCTATGCTGTGGATGTTAGCAGTGGGGTAGAGAAAAGCAAGGGCCTAAAGGACCACTTATTAATACAACAATTTATGCATGAGGTAAAATGCGCCAATGACTAAACAATCTAACATCGAGGGTTACGATTTACCCGACGAGCATGGCCACTTTGGACCGTATGGCGGCCTTTTTGTTGCTGAAACCCTAATGGAGTCCATTGAGGAACTCAATGAGGCTTATGCCAAGTACATGAAAGACCCAGAGTTTTTAGCCGAACTTGATGCAGACTTACATGATTACGTTGGTAGGCCATCACCTATTTACCATGCCGAGCGACTCAGTAGAGAAACCGGTGGTGCGCAAATTCACCTTAAACGTGAAGATTTAAACCATACAGGCGCACATAAAATTAACAACACTATTGGCCAAGCCTTGTTAGCAAAACGCATGGGTAAAACGCGGATTATTGCAGAAACTGGTGCTGGTCAACATGGTGTCGCTACGGCAACTGTGGCGGCTCGTTTAGGGCTAGAGTGTGTAGTTTATATGGGGGCTGAAGATATTCAGCGCCAGTCACCCAATGTTTATCGAATGAAGTTATTGGGTGCTAAAGTTGTTGCCGTAACATCAGGTTCGAAAACCTTGAAAGATGCCTTAAACGAGGCGTTAAGGGACTGGGTCACTAATATCGACAACACGTATTATATTATTGGTACCGTTGCAGGCCCACACCCATATCCTGCCATGGTCAGAGATTTTCAAACAATTATTGGTCGTGAGTCACGTACGCAAATGCTTGAAAAAACAGGGGCGCTACCTGATGCGCTGGTTGCCTGCGTTGGTGGGGGCTCTAATGCAATTGGCCTTTTTCACCCTTTTATAGAAGATAACACTGTGTCAATCTACGGGGTTGAAGCGGCCGGCTTAGGTATTGAAACAGGACATCACTCGGCACCTTTATGCGAGGGAAAGGCCGGAGTTTTACACGGGAATAGAACCTATTTAATGGCTGATGAAAATGGTGAAATCATTGAAACACACTCTATTTCAGCTGGGTTAGATTACCCTGGGGTAGGCCCAGAACATGCTTGGTTAAAGGACATAGGCCGAGCTGAATATGTTGGTATTAAAGACGATGAGGCGCTGGCTGCCTTTCATGCATTAACACGTGTCGAAGGTATTATCCCAGCACTTGAGTCTAGCCATGCAGTGGCTTACGCAATAAAGCTTGCAAAAACGATGAGCCCTGAAGAATCCATTTTAGTGTGCTTGTCTGGACGGGGAGATAAAGATATTTTTACGATTGCGAAATTAGAGGGGATTGAACTGTGAGTCGCCTAGATAATTGTTTTAAAGCACTAAAAGAAACCCAGCAGAAAGCACTAGTCCCCTTTATAACCGCCGGTGACCCAAATGCCGATTTCACCCTTAACTGCATGCATAACATGGTTAAAGCTGGGGCAAGTATCATTGAATTAGGTGTCCCTTTTTCAGACCCTATGGCCGATGGCCCTGTTATTCAAAAAGCCAGTGAGCGGGCACTCGCTGCAGGAATGTCCTTAAAAGGGGTGTTAGATATAGTCGCGCGTTTTAGACAGACCGACCAGCTCACACCGGTAGTGCTTATGGGGTATTTAAACCCTATAGAATTTATGGGTTATGAGGCATTTGCTAAAAAAGCGGCTGACGTTGGTGTGGATGGAGTCTTAACCGTTGATATTCCTCCTGAAGAAAGTGCAGAATTGATATCGGCTTATGACACATACGGTATTGTTCCGATATTTCTGTTGGCACCCACTAGCCATGAAAAGCGGATTAAGAAAGTGGCTGCACTTGCAAAAGGGTATATTTACTACGTTTCATTAAAAGGCGTGACTGGTGCTGCCTCCTTAGAGTTGGACAGTGTTACGGATAAAGTAAAAGAAATAAAACAATTCACTGATTTACCATTGGCCATTGGTTTTGGTGTAAAAAATGCCGAGATTGCTGCCAATATTGCTAAAATAAGCGATGCTGTCGTCGTCGGTAGTGCATTAATCAATTGCATTAGTGACGCTAATGGTGATGAAAATCAGGCGCAAACGGGTATATCTAAGCTACTTAGTGATATGCGTGTGGCGATGGATGCAGTAACAAAAACTTAACAAGTAGGTGATTTATGAGCTGGTTTGAAAAATTAATTCCATCGGGTATAAAACTTAAAGGCCAAACCAAAGGCTCCGTTCCTGAGGGCTTATGGTGTAAGTGTGAAAGTTGTCAAAGTGTTCTTTACCGAAGCGACTTAGAAAGCAATATGTATGTGTGCCCTAAGTGTGACTTTCACCAGCGATTAACTGGGCGTTTACGCTTAGAACTGTTTTTAGATAAAGAAGACCGTGAAGAAATAGCCGGTCACTTAACCGCACTCGATCCGCTTAAGTTTAAAGACAGTAAAAAATATAAAGACCGCCATGCCGCTGCGGTAAAAGCAACGGGTGAAAGCGATGCTCTAATCGTTATGAAAGGTCGTTTGCTCAACACCGAATTGGTCGTCGCTGCATTTGACTTCTCTTTTATGGGTGGTTCTATGGGCTCAGTCGTAGGGGAAAGATTCGTTCGAGCAGTTAATAAAGCGATGGAACTAAATATTCCACTGGTGTGTTTTTCATCAAGTGGGGGTGCTCGTATGCAAGAGTCACTATTTTCTTTATTTCAAATGGCTAAAACCAGTGCGGCACTTGCCAAACTATCAGCTAAGAAAATTCCATTTATTTCAGTACTAACAGACCCAACAATGGGCGGAGTATCAGCCAGTTTGGCCATGCTGGGTGATGTTCACATTGCTGAGCCAAATGCATTGGTTGGCTTTGCAGGGCAACGAGTTATTGAGCAAACAGTCAGTGAAAAACTACCGGAAGGCTTTCAACGTAGTGAATTTTTACTGGAGCATGGCGCAATAGACATGATCGTGGATCGCAGAGAAATGCGAGCAACCATTTCAGACCTTTTATCATTGCTTTACACAAAAGAAACTGTAGCGTCAGTTGTATTGGATCATGCTGATGTGCCTGTAGCAGACGTTATATCGGAGGCTTAGTTTAACCCTTGTGCCTGTCTGAAACATCGTCTCTTGAAGACTGGTTAACCTGGCAAGAACAGCTTCATGTAAAGGAAATTGACCTTGGTCTGCAGCGTGTTTCCAAGGTGTATAAGCAGTTAGCAGGTGAATACCTTAAACAGCCTTATACTATTACCGTCGCTGGAACAAATGGCAAAGGTTCTTGTGTTGCTCTTTTAGAAAGTATTTTAATGTGTGCAGGATATCGTGTTGGTGTTTACAGCACCCCACACCTGCAACATTATAATGAACGTATTAGGCTCAACGGTGAGCCGGTCGAAGACCCTGTACTGACAGCATCATTTCAGCGTATTAATCAATCACGTCTTGATACCAGCTTAAGTTACTTTGAGTTTGGCACACTGGCTGCTCTTGATATTTTTAACCACGCCTCCGTTGATATACAAATACTAGAAGTTGGGCTGGGAGGGCGGCTTGATGCCGTTAATATCATTGATGCCAATGCAGCACTGATCACCAGCATAGATATCGACCATGTGGATTGGCTAGGGGCGGATAAATCAACCATTGCTTTAGAAAAAGCTGGCGTATTCAGGCCCCAGCAAAAAGCCGTGTGTGGTGATGCTTCAGTTCCAGATAGCTTGCGTGAATTTGCGTTGACCCTAGGCACTGATTTATTGCTAGCGGGCATAGATTATAGTGTTGATATTCAGGCTAAACACTGGTGTTTAGAGCCTCAAAATCAGCGATCAACCCGTTATAGTTTGCCCTCTCTGGCGGGTGATCATCAAATTCAAAATGCAGCAGCGGTTATTACTCTTTTAAACCATGTAAGTGGCGATATAACGGTTAACGAACAACAGATTGAAACGGGCCTTAAACAGACCTCACTGCCTGGGCGTTTACAAAAAATAGCCACAAACCCCAGTATTTACCTTGATGTTGCCCATAATGCCGAATCGGCGACCGCCCTAGCTCAATTCATTGAAAAAACAGATAACCAAGGCCAAGTGTATGCTGTTTTTTCAATACTGGCTGATAAGGATATGGCAGCCGTTATTTCACCCTTTAAAAAAATTGTTAATCACTGGTCTCTTGCTCCTTTAAATATCCCTAGGAGCCAATCTATCAGTGCTATTGAAACAGCATTTACACAGCAAGGTATTGAAACGTACTCGACGCATGGCTCAATATCTCAGGCATTTGACTATGCAAAAAAACAAGCCAGTAAAGATGATCTGGTGATTGTTTTTGGCTCTTTTTATGTAGTCGCAGCCTGTTTAGACACGGTATAATATTGCACGTATCATTTTTTAAATGACTGGTTTACTTTGACTCTTATGGAACAAACTCTGAAGCAGCGTTTAATAGGCGCGACCATTCTTATTTCACTGGCGGTTATATTCTTACCAATGTTGATTGGCCATAAGCCGTCCGAGGTGGACCCAGTTTATATTGAAATCCCTAAGCCTCCCGAAGACTTACAGTCTAATATTAAAGTATTAGATGAAATTGAATCCGAGCCAGTTGCAATGGTTTCTATTTCGAAATCAGGCGAGGAGTCTACGCAGTTAATACCGTCTATTCCTCCTGCTAAAAAAACTAAACCTGTTGAAGGCTTAAATGCATGGGTCGTTCAAGTTGGAAGTTTTTCAGCTGAGGCAAATGCAAACGCGCTAACCGAAAAATTAAAGCAGGCTGGTTTTACTGCCTATGTTGAGCAAATAGACGGTGCGAAGAAAAGCATTTACCGTGTGAAAGTTGGCCCTGAATTAAGTAGAAAAAAAGCAGATGCACTACAAGCTGTTTTATTAAAGGAACAAAAATTACCTAAGTCAATCGTTGTTCAATACCCATAATGGATCCGCTAATGTCCAACTTAAATCAGCTTATTTGGGTCGACTACGTTATTCTTATCCTGATTTTTATATCCGCCATTATTGGCTTGTTTCGAGGCCTTGTGAAAGAAGCCTTTTCACTGGCTACCTGGATTGTTTCAATCGGTATTGCACTTAAATTTAGTCAAGAGTTCTCTGTGTTCTTAGTGGACTACATTGAATTGCCATCGGTTAGAATTGGCAGTGCTTTTATACTTCTATTACTCGTTTCATTAATGCTTGGCAGTATGCTGAGCTACCTTATTAGCCAGCTGGTTGATAAGACAGGCTTGTCTGGAAGTGACCGCTTTGCTGGTTTCTTATTTGGCATAGCCCGTGGCATGGTGGTCGTGGCTGTATTAGTGCTGCTAGCTGGCTTAACCCCCTTACCACAAGACCCATGGTGGAATGACTCATTACTTATTAGTCCATTCCAGTCATTATCGGTCTGGTTAAGGGAGCTGATACCCACGGGTATCACAGACTATTTTTCGTATTAAACATTAAAAGGGTAAATTAGGTATGTGTGGAATTGCAGGCGTTGTTGCCCATCAAAATGTAAATCAGGAGCTTTACGAAGCCTTAACTGTTCTTCAACACCGTGGGCAAGATGCGGCTGGAATTGTTACCTGTGAAGGTAGTCAGCTGCATTTGCGTAAAGCCAATGGCTTAGTTAACGATGTTTTTAGAACCAGTGATATGCTTGAACTGAAAGGAACGATGGGTATTGCTCATGTTCGCTACCCCACGGCAGGGTGTTCTAGTTCAGCAGAGGCGCAACCTTTTTATGTTAACTCACCCTATGGTATTAGCTTGGCCCATAACGGTAACCTAACCAATGCAGCTGAGCTAAAAGAAGAGCTTTTTATCCAAGATCAGCGACATATTAATACTAATTCTGATTCTGAGATTCTACTCAATGTCTTCGCACATGAACTTCAAAACCTAGGCAAGCTTAAACTTAACGAAGAAGACGTCTTTAATGCAGTTGCTGGCGTTCATAAGCGTTGTGAAGGCGCTTATGCCGTTGTTGTTATGATCACAGGGTTCGGCATTGTGGGCTTTCGGGATCCAAATGGTATTCGCCCAATTTGCTTTGGTCAGCGTGAAACAGACCTAGGTAATGAATATATGATCTCGTCTGAATCGGTCGCCATGGATACTCAAGGGTTTAAACTAACCCGTGATATTGCGCCTGGAGAAGCTGTTTTTATTAAAAAAGGTGGCGTTATTCACACCAAACAGTGTGCCGATAACCCACGCCTCACCCCATGTATTTTTGAATACGTGTATCTTGCACGTCCAGACTCTATTATTGACAATGTGTCCGTCTACAAATCACGTTTACGCATGGGCGAAAAATTAGCAGAAAAAATACAAAAAATACGACCTGACCATGATATTGATGTCGTCATCCCCATTCCGGATACTAGTCGAACATCGGCTTTACAACTGGCCAATGTGTTAGATGTTAAATACCGTGAAGGGTTTATGAAAAATAGGTACATTGGCAGAACGTTTATTATGCCGGGCCAACAAGAGCGGAAAAAATCGGTAAGGCGAAAGCTAAATGCCATTGATCTAGAGTTTAAAGGTAAAAATGTTTTATTGGTCGATGATTCCATCGTAAGAGGCACAACATCTGGTCAGATAATAAAACTAGCCAGAGAAGCGGGTGCTAATAAAGTTTACTTTGCGTCGGCAGCGCCTCCAGTTCGTTACCCAAATGTTTATGGCATTGATATGCCAGCGGTAGAAGAATTGGTAGCCCATGATCGGACCATCGAAGAAGTGCAACAAGCAATCGGTGCGGATTGGCTCATCTATCAAGATATTGAAGATTTATTTGAATCCGTCAAAAAACGTAACGCTGACATGGTTGATTTTGATGCAGCTTGTTTTAACCAAAAATATGTCACCGGCACAGTGAGCGATGAATACTTGATGAAACAAGGCTTAAACCGATCAGATAATCAAAAAGCAGATAAGGATTTAAATTCAACCGCCATTGGATTACATAATAACTAGCGACTATAAAACTATGTCAAATCAAGATTGGAGCAATTACTCAATAGAAACGCAGGGTGTTCGTGCGGGGCAACATAGAACCCCAGAAGCAGAACACAGTGATGCTATTTTCCCAACGTCAAGTTACGTATTTGGCAGTGCGGAAGAAGCAGCCAATCGTTTCTCTGGTAAAACACCGGGTAATATTTATTCACGTTTTACTAATCCAACCGTGCGCGCTTTTGAACAGCGTTTAGCCATTATGGAAGGGGCTGAGCGAGCCATGGCTACCTCATCTGGCATGGCGGCCATCAATTGCGTATGCATGGGTTTGTTACGTGCTGGTGATCATGTGGTGTGTTCACAAAGCGTGTTTGGTAATACTGCGTTAATGTTTAAAAACATCATGGGCAAGTTTGATGTAACCACCAGTTTCGTCGCCCTAGATGATATGCAGCAATGGCAGCAAGCACTGCAGCCCAACACCCGGTTTCTATTTGTAGAGACCCCATCGAACCCCTTGGGTACTTTGGTAGATATCCGTCAACTGGCCGACTTAGCGCATGCCAATGGCAGCTTATTAATTGTCGATAATGTCTATTGCACCCCAGCTTTGCAAAAGCCCTTAAGCCTCGGTGCCGACCTAGTGGTGCACTCAGCCACTAAATATCTCGATGGGCAAGGCCGCTGTATTGGCGGAGCGGTTGTCGGCAACGATGAACTGATCGAAAAAGAAATTTACCCCATTTTAAGAACGTGTGGCCCAACCATGAGCCCCTTTAATGCTTGGGTGTTTCATAAAGGTCTAGAAACCTTATCGCTAAGAATGGAAAAACATTGTCAAAATGCACTGGATGTTGCGCAATGGTTAGAGCAACAGCCAATGGTTGATAAGGTGTATTACACCGGTTTAAGCAGTCACCCACAGCATGAGCTGGCTAAAAAGCAGCAAACGGGCTTCGGTGGTATTGTTAGCTTTGATGTTAAAGGTGGGCAAGCCAATGCATGGAAAGTGATTGATGCCACGCAAATGATTTCTATTACCGCCAACCTTGGCGATGTTAAGTCGATGATCACCCACCCATCCACCACCACGCATGGGCGTTTAACCGAAGAAGAACGCAGCAAAGCGGGTATTAGTGACGCTTTATTACGCTTAGGCGTTGGCTTAGAAAATGCTGAAGATATAAAGGCTGATTTAGCACGGGGTTTAGCCGCTCTTTAGGCCCTTAGCCGTATTTATTCAACTCACCGTATGACACGATAAGCGTCATACGGTGAGTGTTTTATGGCTTAACTTATGGATCTATACGCGCTGTTTCCTCATCTAGGTGACGGCAAAGCAAGTAATTTCCGGCATCTTTAACGGGTATATCTAAGGGAACCCATACTTCATAGCTACTACCGGCCGCACACTCAATAATCTGGCCTTTTTTATCCGTCATTTTTTTCAGTTGAAACGAAATATTACCCTCAGGGGTGATTAACTCTAAATTATCACCGATAGAAAACTTGTTTTTAACATCGATAAGAACGGCATTCTTCTCAATATCAGTATCAATGACCTCACCAACAAATAACTGACGCTGGCTGCGTGAGCTACTATCGCGGTAGCGCTGCATTTCTTGTGGGGCGTGTATTTGGAAAAAACCATCGGTATACCCACGGTGAGCAAGGTTTTCCAGCTCATTCATCAGGCTTGGGTCAAACTTTTTACCACTCACTGCATCATCAATTGCACGGCGGTATATTTGTGCGGTTCTAGCCGTGTAATAAAAAGACTTGGTACGGCCTTCAATTTTCAAGCAATCAATGCCCATATCCACCAAGCGATGAACATGTTCAACCGCCCGTAAATCGCGTGAATTCATAATATACGTACCGTGTTCATCTTCCTCAATAGGCATAAATTCACCCGGACGGCCTTGTTCTTCAAGCAAGTACTGCTGCGAGGCTGCCTGATCATCACCGGGCTTCCAAATGCCGGTATTTTCAATGCTGCTGTCAGTGTCATTGTTGGTAACTTTATAGTTCCAACGGCAAGAATTAGTGCAAGACCCTTGGTTTGGGTCACGGTGATTAAAATAACCTGATAATAGGCAGCGGCCTGAATAAGCAATACATAAGGCACCATGAATAAATACTTCAAGCTCAATATCGGGACAGTCTTCACGGATTTTAGCAATCTCATCCAAGGATAATTCACGCGACAAAATAATCCGCTCAATGCCCACCGACTGCCAGAATTTAACCGAGGGTGAATTAAGCGTATTGGCCTGAACCGATAAATGAATCGGCACATCGGGCCAGCGTTCTTTAATCATCATAATCAACCCAGGGTCAGCCATAATCAGCGCATCGGGTTTCATCTCAATGATTGGTTCCATATCCGCCATAAACGTTTTAATTTTTGCGGTATGCGGCAAAATATTGGTCGCTACAAAAAACTTCTTACCCAGCTCATGTGCGCGGTTAATACCCGCTTCTAAATTTGGTAAGCGAAAATCATTATTGCGTACACGCAGGCTGTAACGTGGTAACCCCGCATAAAC